>DATJIA010000047.1:0-7516 GCA_035493675.1 Kofleriaceae bacterium
GATCAGCGCGAACGCCGCGGCGCGCACGACCTCGGCGGGATCGTGGCGGCCGAGCGCGACCAGGACGTCGAGCTCGCCGTGCCCCGCGAGGATCGCGAGCAGCGCGCGGCGCACGCCCGGGCTCGGCTCGCCGCGCACGGCGTCGACGATCTCCGGCATCGCCGTGCCGCGGCGGAGCGCGATCCGCCACGCCGCGAGGACCCGCGCGCGCCCGTCGTCGCCGGCGAGCAGCGCGCGCAGCGCGGCATCGTCGAGCGCATCGGTGGCGGCGAAGTCGATCATGGATCGATAGTATCGCGCAGCCGATAGCCGATGCCGGGCTCGGTCGTGAGCCACTTCGGGCGCGCGGGATCGGCTTCGATCTTGCGGCGCAGCGCGGCCATGTGCACGCGCAGGTAGTGCGTCTGCGTCGAGCGCGGGCCCCACACCTCGCGCAGGAGCTGGCGATGCGTGAGCACCTTGCCGGCGTGGCGCGCGAGGGTGACGAGCAGCTTGAACTCGATCGGCGTGAGGTGGACCTGCGCGCCGGCGACCGTGACCTCGTGGCGCGACTGATCGATCTGGATCGGGCCCGCGCTGATCACCGGCTCGTCGGGCGCGCGGCGCGTGCGCGCGTGGCGGAGCGCGACCCGGATCCGCGCGAGCAGCTCGGCGGTGCCGAACGGCTTGGTGAGGTAATCGTCGGCGCCGGCGTCGAGCGCGGCGACCTTGTCGTCCTCGCGCTCGCGCGCGGACAAGACGATCACCGGCGCGGCGCTCCACTCGCGCAGGCGCTTGAGCAGATCGAGGCCGTCGCCGTCGGGCAGGCCGAGGTCGAGCAGGATCGCGTCGGGCGGCGCTTCGGTCGCGGCCTGCTCGGCGTCGTGGATGCTGCCCGCCTCGACGACGTGGAAGCCGTGCGAGCCGAGCGCGGTGCGCAGGAAGCGGCGCATCGGGACCTCGTCTTCGACGACGAGCACGGTATCTGCGGGTTCGCTCACGCGGCGGCCTCGGGGGCCGGCGGCAGGGTACCGCCGGGCAGCCAGACGCGGAACGTCGCGCCGCCGCCATCGCGCGGCTGGGCTTCGATCGTGCCGCCGTGCGCGACGACGATCCCGCGGCACACCGCGAGCCCGAGCCCCGCGCCGGCGGCGCGCACGTCCTTGCCGCGGAAGAACTTCTCGAAGACCTGCGTGGGCGGGCCCGGCGGCAGGCCCGGTCCGCGATCGGAGACCTCCATCACGACGCCGCCGTCCTTGCGCTCGGCGTGGATCTCGACGGGCGTGCCCGCCGGCGTGTGCTTCGCCGCGTTCTCGAGCAGGTTGAGCAAGACTTGCTCGACGAGGATCGGATCGACCTGCACCGCGGCCTCGGGCTCGACCTCGATCTTCACGTCGCGGCCCGCGAGCGTCTCCTCGGCGCGGCCGAGCGCGCTGCCGACCAGCTCCTCGACCGGCACCCACTCGCGACGGACCTCCGCGCCGCTCTCGACGCGCGTGATCGCGAGCAGGTTGTTGAGGATGCGCCCGAGCCGGCCGGCCTCGTCGACGATCGTGTCGAGCGATTCGATCTGATCCGGCTTCGCGCTCTCGCGCAGGCCGGTCGCCATGCCGAGGATGATCGCGAGCGGCGTGCGCAGATCGTGCGAGACCGTCGAGAGCAGCGACGAGCGGAGCTCCTCGGCCTGCGCGCGCAGCGCCTGCTCGCGCGCCTCGGCGGCGAGCCGCAGCCGCTCGATCGCGACGCCCGCTTGGCGTGCGACCGCCTCGAGGAACAGGCGCGGCGCCAGATCGATCCGGCGCCGCGCGCGATCGATCTGCACCGCGACCACGCCCGCCGAGGTGTCGCCGACCGCGAGCGGCACGGCCAGGAGGCGCGCTTCGGGCAGCGTCCCGGTCCCGCGGCCCGCCGGCTTGCGGTGCTCGTGCGCCCAGCGCGCGACCGCGATCTCCTGCTGCGCGAGCGGCTCGAGCCCGGCCGACGCGGTCAGCCCGCCGGCGTCGTCGGGGACCAGCACGCTGGTCGGCGCCGCGAGCACGTCTTCGACGTGCGCGACCACCGCGGCGGCGACGTCGGCCGGCTCGCGCGCGGCCGCCGCCTCGGCGGTGAACGCGAGCAGCGCCGCGGTGCGCCGCTCGCGCTGGCGGCTCGCCTCCTCGGCGCGGCGCAGGCGCGCGACCAAGCCGCCCATCGCGGTGCCGACGGTGAACATGACCGCGAAGGTCATCACGTGGCGCAGGTCGGCGACGACCAGCGTGTAGCGCGGCGGGATGAAGAAGAAGTCGTAGCACGCGACCGACAGCCCGGCCGCGAGCAGGCCGGGGCCGCGCCCGCCGAGCGCGGCGAGCATGATCGCGAACAGGTACAGCATCGCGTCGTCGGGCAGATCGAACCGCTCGTCGAGCAGCGCGCCGACCGCGGTCGCGCTCGCCACCGCGATCGCGGCGACGACGTAGGGACGGATCGGCGTCGCGTCGGCGCGCGCGGTCGCGCGCTTGGGCGGCAGCTCCTCGGAGGGCGCGATCACGTGGATCTCGATGTCGCCGCTGCGCCGGATCAACGTGTCGAGGAGCGAGCCGCGCAGGAAGTCGCGCCAGCGGCCGTGCGTCGGCTTGCCGGCGACGATCCGCGTGACGTTGCGATCGCGCGCGAACTCGAGCAGCGTCTCGGCGACGCTCGCGCCCGCCAAGCGCACGACCTCGGCGCCCAGCGACTCGGCGAGCGCGAGATGCGCCTCGACGCGATCGCGATCCGCGGTCGAGAGCGGCGGCGCGTCCGAGACCTCGACGTGCACGCACAGCCACGGCGCGTGCATGCCCTCCGCGATGCGGCGCGCCGCGCGCACGAGCTTCTCCGAGCCCGGCGACGGCCCGACCGCGACCAGGATCCGCTCGGCGGTCGGCCACGCCGCGCCGATGCGCTGCTCGCGGCGATAGCGCTGCACGTCGCGATCGACGCGCTCGGCGGTGCGCCGCAGCGCGAGCTCGCGCAGCGCGAGCAGGTTGCCGCGCTTGAAGAAGTTGTCGACCGCGCGCCGCGCCTGATCGGGCACGTAGACCTTGCCCTCGCTCAGGCGATCGAGCAGCTCCTCGGGCGGCAGATCGATCAGCTCGATCTCGTCGGCGCGCTCGAGCACCGCGTCGGGCACGGTCTCCTTGACGCGCACGCCGGTGATCTGCGCGACGACGTCGTTCAGGCCCTCGACGTGCTGCACGTTCAAGGTCGTGTAGACGTCGATGCCCGCGTCGAGCAGATCGATCACGTCCTGCCAGCGCTTGGCGTGGCGCACGCCGGGCGCGTTGGTGTGCGCGAGCTCGTCGACGAGGATCACGCCTGGCTTGCGCGCGAGCGCGGCCTCGAGGTCGAGCTCGTCGAGCGTGATCGTCCGGTGGACAACCTGCTTGCGCGGCAGCTGCTCGATCCCGTGCACGAGCGCGGCGGTCTCGCTGCGCCCGTGCGTCTCGACGACGCCGCACACGACGTCGGCGCCCTCCGCGATCAGGCGTCGCGCCGCCTCGAGCATCGCGAAGGTCTTGCCGACGCCCGGCGACGCGCCGAAGAAGATCTTCAAGCGCGCGCGCGGGCTCGCCTGCGCGAGCAACGCTTCCGGATCCGGGCGCGCGTCGTCGGTCACGACGTCAGATTACCGCTTCGTCAAGGTGTCGAGATCGAGGTTGAGCTCGAGCACGTCGACGTGGGGATCACCCAGGATGCCGAGCACGCGCCCCTCGACGTGGCGATCGATCATCGCGCGCACCTCGGCTTCCGGGACGTTGCGCGCGCGCGCCACGCGGGCGGCCTGGTAGTACGCGGCGGCCGGCGAGATGTCGGGATCGAGGCCCGAGCCCGACGCGGTGACGAGATCGATCGGCACCGGCGCGCGGTTGGTCGGATCGACCTTGCGCAGGGCGTCGATGCGAGCGGCGACCGCCTCGTGCAGATCGGGCGAGCGCGGCCCGTAGTTGGTGACGACCTGCGCGCGGCCCCAGAAGTGCGCGGCGTCGTCGAACGGTTGGGCGGCGACGAGCGTGGTCAACCCGTCGGCTTGCCGCGGGAAGAACGCCTGCGCCGCGCCGGTGACGGCGAACGGATAGATCAGTCCGCACAGCACCGTGAACACGACGACGGACAGGAACGCGGATCGGATCATACGAACCTCCCGAGCACGAGATCGATCAGCTTGATGAACGGGAACGGCAAGAGCAGCCCGCCGACGCCGAACACGAGCAGGTTCGAGCGCAAGGTCTGCGCGGCGGGGCGCGGCTTCACCTTGATCCCGCGCAGGGCGAGCGGGATGAGCGCGACGATGATCAGCGCGTTGAAGATGACGGCGCTCAAGACCGCGCTCGTCGCCGAATGAAGGTGCATGACGTCGAGCGCCTTCAAGGCCGGATACGTCCCGGCGAACGCCGCCGGGATGATCGCGAAGTACTTCGAGACGTCGTTGGCGACGCTGAACGTCGTCAGCGCGCCGCGCGTGATCAGCATCTGCTTGCCGACGGTGACGACGTCGATCAGCTTGGTCGGGTTCGAATCGAGGTCGACCATGTTGCCGGCCTCTTTGGCCGCCTGCGTGCCGGTGTTCATCGCGACCGCGACGTCGGCCTGCGCGAGCGCGGGCGCGTCGTTGGTGCCGTCGCCGGTCATCGCGACCAGGTGGCCGCCGGTCTGGTACTCGCGGATCTTGGCGAGCTTCGCCTCCGGCGTCGCCTCGGCGAGGAAGTCGTCGACGCCGGCGTCGGCGGCGATCGCGGCCGCGGTCAGCGGGTTGTCGCCGGTGATCATCACGGTGCGGATGCCCATCTTGCGCAGCTCCGCGAAGCGATCGCGGATGCCGTGCTTGACGATGTCCTCGAGCTTGATCACGCCCAAGACGCGCGCGCCCCCCCGTGTCACCGATCCCGAGGGCGTCGAGGCGTCATCGACGCCCTCGGCGACGACCAGCGGGGTCGCGCCGCGCTTCGCGACGTCGTCGACCGATGCGCGGACATCCGCCGGCAGCGCCGCGCCGGTGTGCTTCGCGATCGCGTCGGACGCGCCCTTGCGGATCGAGCGCGCGCCGAGGTCGACGCCGCTCATGCGCGTGTGCGCGGAGAACGGGATGAAGGTGCAGCCGTCGGGCGCGGTCGCGCCGCCGCCGAGCGCGACGATCGACTTGCCCTCGGGCGTCTCGTCGGCGAGCGACGCCAAGGTCGCGGCCTCGGCTAGCTCCTTCTCGCTCACGCCCTTGGCCGGGATGAACGCGGTCGCCTGCCGGTTGCCGTGCGTGATCGTGCCGGTCTTGTCGAGCAGCAAGACATCCACGTCTCCCGCGGCCTCGACCGCGCGGCCGCTGGTCGCGATCACGTTCGCCTGGATCATGCGGTCCATGCCGGCGATGCCGATCGCGCTGAGCAGCCCGCCGATCGTCGTCGGGATCAAGCACACGAGCAGCGCGACCAGGACCGTCAGCGTGACCGGCTGGCCCGCGCCCGCCTGCGCGACCGCGAAGCTCGAGAACGGGCGCAACGTCACCGTGACGAGCAGGAACACGATCGTCAGGCCGGCGAGCAGGATGTCGAGCGCGATCTCGTTCGGCGTCTTCTGCCGCTTCGCGCCTTCGACCATCGCGATCATGCGATCGAGGAAGGTCTTGCCCGGCTCGGTCGTCACGCGCACGACCAACCAGTCCGAGAGCACGCGCGTGCCGCCGGTGACCGCGCTGCGATCGCCGCCGCTCTCGCGGATCACCGGCGCGCTCTCGCCGGTGATCGCGCTCTCGTCGATCGAGGCCGCGCCTTCGATGACGTCGCCGTCGGTCGGGATCGTATCGCCGGCCTCGACGCGCACGAGATCGCCGACGCGCAGCCGCGACGACGGGATCTCCTCGACCGCGCCGTCGCGCACGCGCTTCGCGGGCACTTCCTTGCGCGCCTTGCGGAGCGTGTCCGCTTGCGCCTTGCCGCGGCCTTCGGCCATCGCCTCGGCGAAGTTCGCGAACAGGACCGTGAACCACAGCCACAGCGAGATCGCGAGGATGAAGCCGGCCGGCGCGTCGCCCTCGCCGGTGATCGCGGCGTGCGCGAACAAGATCGTCGTGAACAGCGACCCGACCTCGACGACGAACATGACCGGGTTGCGGATCATGTGGCGCGGGTCGAGCTTCTTCAGTGAATCGACCGCCGCGCGCGCGACGATCGCGCGCTCGAACAGCGGCCTCGCCTTCATCGGATGCGTCGTCATGACAGCGCCTCCACGATCGGGCCGAGCCCGAGCGCCGGCAGGAACGTGAGCGCGCCGACGAGGATCACGACGCCGACGAGCAAGAACACGAACAGCGGGCCGTCGGTCGGCAGCGTGCCCGCCGACGGCGGCACCGACTTCTTCGCGGCGAGGTTGCCGGCGATCGCGAGCACCGGGATCGCGATCCAGAACCGGCCGATCCACATGCAGACGCCGAGCGCGACCGTCCAGAAGTCGGTGGTCGCGTTCAAGCCGCCGAACGCCGAGCCGTTGTTGCCCGACGCCGACGAGAAGCCGTAGAGGATCTCCGAGAACCCGTGCGCGCCGCCGTTGCCGAGCGTCGACGTGCCCGCGTGCGTCGACACCGCGATCGCGGTGCCGATCAGGATGCACACCGACGGCACCAGGATGCCGATCGTCGACATCTTCATCTCGTACGCCTCGATCTTCTTGCCGAGGAATTCGGGTGTGCGCCCGACCATCAAGCCGGCGAGGAAGACCGCGACGATCGCGAACAAGAGCATGCCGTACAGCCCGCAGCCCACGCCGCCGAACACGACCTCGCCGAGCTCGATCTGCCAGAGCGGCCCGAGCCCGCCGAGCGGCGTGAACGAGTCGTGCATCGAATCGACGCTGCCGTTCGAAGCCGCCGTGGTCGCGCTCGCCCACAACGCCGAGGTCGCGGCGCCGAAGCGCGTCTCCTTCCCCTCCATGTTGGGCGCCGGTTGCGCGATGGGCAGATCCGACAGCGCGCTGTTGCCGTGCTCCTCCGCGTAGGTGGTCACGCCGACGACGGGCACGAACAAGAGCACCATCGCCGCGAGGATCGCGACGCCCTGTCGGCGCGCGCCGATCAGCGTGCCGAACGTGAAACAGAGCGCGGCGCTCAAGAGGAGGATCGCGACGGTCTCGAAGAAGCTCGAGACCACGGTCGGGTTCTCGAACGGGTGCGCGCCGTTGACGTTGTAGTAACCGCCGCCGTTGGTGCCGAGCATCTTGATCGCGATCTGCGACGCCACCGGTCCGACGGGGATCGGATGCGCGCCGCCGGTCGTGACGTGGAACGTCTGCGGGACGCCCGTCCACACGAGGAACAGCGCGAACAGGATCGAGAGCGGCAGGAGGATGTAGATCGTCGAGCGCGTGAGATCGACCCAGACGTTGCCGATGCCGTCGGCGTTCTTGCGCGTGAAGCCGCGGACCAGCGCGACCAGGATCGCCATCGCGACCGCGCACGACACGAAGTTCTGCACGGCGAGCGCGGCCATCTGCGTGAGGTGGCTCATCGTCGTCTCGCCGCCGTACGCCTGCCAGT
>DATJIA010000048.1:0-8589 GCA_035493675.1 Kofleriaceae bacterium
CCGAAGGCCCGGTGCCGCCCGCGAGCGCGGTCATCGGCGACGAGAACGTCACGCCGTCGGCGGAGCGCGCGACGCGGAGCTCGGCGCCGGCGTTGTACTCGTAATAGAGGAACCAGCCTTGCGCGGTGTGGATCACCGACGGCGCGCGGTCGTCGAGGCCGTCGTCGAGGATCGGGGTCGGCGGCGAGACCGTGAACAGGCGGCCGTCGGGCGACACCGCGCGATAGATGTGGCGGTGATCGAGCTGGAACTGATCGGCGATCTCGACGTAGAGGATCACCTGGTCGTCGGTGGCGATCGCGGTCGGCTCGAGCGCCTGGCGCGGCGTGCGCTGCACGTCGCACCGCTCGCCGCCCAAGCAGGTGCCGCTGTCGCTGCAGGCGGCGACCACGCAGAAGTTGAGCGAGTTGCACACCTCGCCGCCCTGGCAGTCTTCGTTCGAGCGGCAGCGCCCGCGGCAGGTCCCGTTGAAGCAGTCTTCCTTCGCGGCACACTCGTCGGTGATCGAGCACTTCGTGTCGCAGCGGTGCTCGCTGAACGAGCAGACGCGGCCCTCGGCGCAGTCCGACGCGGCGCTGCAGTACGCGACCGAGCAGCGCCCGCACACGCACGACTCGCGCGATCGACAGTCGCCGTCGGTCGCGCACGGCGTCTGCGGCTGCGTGATCGCTTCGCAGAAGCCGCCCGGCGGCGAGTCGGGCGGGCCGAGGAACTGATCGCCGAAGCAGACCTCGACCGGCCCGAGATCCCGCCAGGGCGCGACGCCGTCGCCCGTGCGCGTGCCGGTGAAGTCCGGCGACGGCGCGAGGCCGCACGCGGTCATGATCAGGAGGAAGGAGGCGGCGCGCATCAGAAGTGGATCGTCGAGGACAGCGACGCTTGCAGGATCTCGCCGTCCGACGAGAATGCCTCGCCGGGGAAGGACGTGACGTCTTTTTTTGTGAGCCGCGGCGCCACGTGCTGCCAGCCGATCGCGAGATCGATCGACAGCGGGCGCGTGAGGTACGGCTGCCAGTGCGCGAAGGTGAGCCCGGCGCCGAGCGTGAGCAGCGTGCGATCGCCGTCGGCGAAGCTGGTGAGCCCGGTCTGCGGCGGGACCGGCGAGGGCAGGTACGCGGCGCCGGCGCGCAGCGCGAGATCCGTCTTGTCGCCGGCGCGGCGGTATTCGGCGCCGAGGCGCGTCTCGATCGTATCGGTGAAGCGCGCCGGCGGATTCTGCGTCGAGACGAGCGGCGGGGTGAGATCGAGCGCGACCAGCACGCGCAGGTCGGGCAGGCCGCTGCCGAACGCCGACCAGCGCTGCCACGCGAGATCGGCCGCGACGGTGAGATCGTCGGCGACGTCGATCGCGACGCCGGCCTGCGCGCGCGCGGGCGTGAAGTAGTTCGCGGCGCGGATCGAGACCAGCGCGTCGCCGGTGACGACGCCGGCGACCTGCACGTTGGCGAGGATGTCGAGGCGGAGATCGAGCGAAAGCTGACCGCGGTAGGTCGCGGCGAGGCGCACGCGATCGTGCGGGCGCATCCACACGCCGAGGAGCGGCGCCGCGCGCACCGGCAGCTCGATGTCGAGCGCGGCCTCGCCGACCTTCTGCCCCGCGACGATGCCGACGTCGAAGACGATCTGCCGCGACGACGCGTCGGCGAGGATCGACGCGCCGCCGCCGATCGCGAATCTTCCGCGATACGACGCGGCCGCGATCGGCTCGACCACCACGCGATGCGGATCGTTGTCGAGCAAGACGAAGTGCGGCTCGGTCGGCGGGATCAGGTGGATGCGCGCGAGGAACTGATCCGGAAGGTAGAGGCCGATCGCGCCCGCATAGGTCCAGTCGCCGTCGTGGATCGGCACCGCGAGGCCGAGCGAGGTGCCGTGCGCGTCGAGGACGTCGGCGTCGCGCCCGTCGATGGAGAGGCGCATCGCGGCGGCGCCCCAACCGACGAGCACGGTCGGGCGCTCGGCGAGCGCGACCGCGGCGGGATCGTAGTGCGCGGCCTCCGCGCCGGTCGCCGACGCCGTGCGCGCGCCGGCTTGCCCCGCGGCCTCCGCGCCGAAGCCGAACAGATCGAGCGGATCCGCGTGCGCGGTCGCGCTCATCAAGACGAGCACGACGAGAGATCTCACAGCGGCACCTCGATCGCGACGCCGCCGCTGAAGACCTGTCCGCCCGAGTCGATCGACGGATAGCCGGGATTCGAGATCTGCGCGCCGTCGGTGTTCGAGTCCTCGTCGCGCAGCGACGTGAACGGATCGTAGTCGCTGCCGTCGCCCGTGTAGATCGTCTTGGTCGTCCGCCGCGAGCCGACGAACTGCGCCTGCACGCCGACGTCGATCCGCGATCGCTCGAACACGAACCCGACGCCGAGCCCGACCGTGTGCTTCGGTCCGTCGAGCAAGTTGGTCACGCCGGTCTGCGTCTTCGGGAACGGCGACGTCTCGAACGCGTAGCCGCCGCGCAAGATCGCCTCGCCGACGCGCGTCTCGACGCCGGCGCGCCCCGCCCACGTGTCGCGGTACGGCACGGTCGGGATGCTCGCGGCGAGCGGACCGACGAGCGGCAGCTCGCTCTCGACGGTGACGAACGGCCCCGGGTACGCGCTCCAGCGCGACCACTGCGCGTCGACGGAGATCGTGGTGACTCGATCGTGCCACGCGCCGCCGATCGCGAGCTCGTCGGGCGTGAACTGTCCGCTCGCGTGCAGATCGAGATCGATCGGCTCGCCCGCGACCTCGGTCTTCGCGAGGGTCGAGAACGGCACCTCGAACCGTTGGCGATACACGAGCCCCGCGCGCAGACGATCGGTCAGCTCGAGATCGATCCCCGCGTGCACGCGCGCGACCGACGGCACCTTCTCGTCGACCCGCGCGACCAGCGACCGCTGCGCGCCCTCGCTCGCCTCGAGCCCGCCGACGACGCCGGCCAAGAAGTTCACGGCGAGCCCGACCGTGATCCGATCGGAGACGCGCAGCGCCGCGCCCGGCACGATCACGTCGCGCTCGGTGCGTCCTTGGTACCAGGGGAAGAACGGCTCTTGCGGGAACCGCGCCGACACGCGCGCGATCGTCGTCGGCAAGAGATAGAGCGCGACGCCGACGCGCAGACGGTTCTCGAGCGGCCCCCCGAGCGGCGCCGGCGCGGTGAAGCCGAGCACGACGCCCGCCGGATCCTCGAGATCGATCACGCGATCGTCGATCGACAGGTTCGAGAACGCGCCCTGAACGCCGATCGTCGCCGACTCGCCGGTGCCGAGCGCGAGGCCGGCCGGGTTGTAGTAGAGCGCGGCGAAGTCGTCGGTCGACGCGACGCCGGCGCCGGCGAGCGCGCCGTGGCGCGGGCCGAAGCCGAAGATCTCGACGGGGCTCGCGTGCGCGGTCGCCGCCGCCACGCCGATCGTGATCCACGCGACGCCGGCGTGACGGAGCAGCCCCACGAGGACGGACTGTTTATCACGCGAGGCGCGCGCGATGCTATCGTCGACGGACCTTGAGGGGCATGATCTTCGTGAGCGCGGTCGCGCTCGCCGCCTGCGGCGAGTCGAAGGCCGCGCGGCCCGACGCCGAGCTGTTCGGCGAGCAGTGCGTGCCCGGCGGCACCTTCGATCTCGACGGCCGCGCCGCGGTGCTCGGCGTGCTCAACGTGCACGTCAACGCGTCGGGGCTCGTCGAGGTCGACACCACCGCCGAGCTCTTGATCGCGATGGACGTCACGCAGAACGGCCAGCAGATCCAGGTCACCGCGTCGGCGTGCGGGATCCAGATCCCCGACGTCCCGATCCAAGGCCAGGAGAAGCCGATCCACCTCGAGGTCACGCAGGCGACCGTCGATTCGGTGTCGGGCGTGATCGGCAGCGCCACGCTCTCGTCTCCCGATCAGGTCTGCGCCGACTTCAAGAGCGGCAAGTTCACGATCGTGCTCGGCGCGCTGTTCGATCCGACCGAGATCCAGACCGCGCCGCTGCCGCAGGCCGACGCCGACGGCATGTTCCGCTTCTGCCCGCCGTCGGCCGACACGCCGTGCTCGCTCGCGATCGGCAACTCGTGCGCGTGCGATCAAGAGTCCGACGGCAAGCCGGGCGCGACGCTGCTCGCGTACAACGTGCCCGCGGTCAACCTCGACATGATCTACGCGACGCTGCGCACCGAGTTCTCGCTCGACGGTCAGGTCTTCTCGTCGGACAAGGTGCAGGGCCAGATCGACGCGACGATCGAGCAGGGCATCCTCGGCTGCCACAAGACCGACGGCGCGACCTGCACCGCCGGCGAGATCGGCGCGGTGAAGAACTTGAACCCGACGATCACGCAGCAGCCCGGAAATCCGTCGCGCTTCCGCTCCGCGCGCGTGCCCGCCGGCACGACCTGCGCGCAGATCGTCGCGATGAAGGATCAGCTCTTCCCTCGATGAGGTCGATCCCAGCCGCCGCTCGGGGTGCTACCCCGCGTCCTCGCGCGGCGCGCTTCGCGCGCGTGCGCTCGGCTCGGCCCTTCGACAAGCTCAGGGCCTCGGCGCTGCCCCTCTTCGCGGCGGCATCCCTGGTCTTGATGCTGTTGGCGCGCGTCGCGTACGCGGATCGCGCGACCGCGCGCGCGCTGATGGAAGACGGCGATCTCCGCGCGAGCGCGGGCGACAAGGAAGGCGCGCTCGATCGCTATCGCAAGGCGATGGACGCGGATCCCGATCTCGTCGACGCGTACGACAAGGCGATCCCGCTCTGGCTCGACACCAAGCGCTTCGACGAAGCGGCGAAGTACCTCGAGCGCGCGACCGCGCGTCACCCCGAGCTCGGCCACGCGTGGTACGCGCTCGGCTACATCTATCGTCAGGGCCAGAAGTGGGACGCGGCGATCGCGGCGTACGAGGAGTCGGTCGCGCTCCAGCAGGGCGACCCCGCGCCGTGGTGGGGCCTGGCGTCGTCGTACGAAGCGGCCGGCCGCGCCGGCGACGCGGTCCGCGCGTATCGCACGTATCGCGTGCTCGAGCGCGATCCGGCGCACGCGCGCTTCCGCGTCGACGCGCGCGCGGCGATCACGCGCCTCCTGGGCGCGCCGACCGATTGGCGCGACGCCGCGCTCCGCGTCGCGCTCGACGGCGGCGGCCGCGCGACGATCAGCGCGGCCGCGGCGCTCGCACGCTGATCTTCGGCGCGCCGAGGAAGACGTGCGGCAACGGCGGCGCGTCGAACCAGCCGACGTTCACGATGATCTCACGCCGCGTCTGATCGCGCGCCTCACTCCAGCTCACGCGCCCCCACGTCCCGCGCGCGAGCTCGAACAGCGTGCTCGTACGCCACACCTCGAGCCGCTCGCCGGCGTGGCGCACGAGCACATCGTGCGCGATCGCCGCAGCGCCGTCCTCGAACACCAGCGCGCGTGACGTCGTGCGCGGCGCGATCCCCTCGAAGAAGCTCAGCGCGTGCGCGTGGACGACATCGCCCGACGTCGGCGGCAGCGGTACGTGTCGGGTCTGGCGCGCGCGCGCGATCGCGGCCGGCCCGCCGCGCGTCTGCGCGTCGTACTCGATCTCGATTACCTGCGCGATCACCAACACGACGACCGTAGGGTAGCCTCATCGATGAGGACTGTGATCGTCGCGATCGCGGCGTGCGCGCTCGCCGCCTGCTACGACCCCGTGCTCCGCGACTGCACGATCGCGTGCGCCAGCGGCGACGCGTGCGCACCGGGCCAGGTCTGCGGCGACGACGGCTTCTGCGCCGCGCCCGCGGTCGCCGGCCATTGCAGCGAGGTGCTGCGCCCCGACGCGCGCGCCTCGTCGAAGCCCGACGCGAAGCCCGCGGCGATCGACGCGCGCGCGAGCCTGTGCGCGCTCGGCTGCACCAACGGCACCTGCGACGGCGACGTCTGCGTGATCGACTGCAGCGCCGCCGGCAGCTGCCCGACCGACGTCCACTGCCCGGCGAACCTGCCGTGCCGCGTCGTGTGCGGCGACAACGCGTGCAAGGGCCACGTCGACTGCACGAAGGCGAGCGCGTGCGACATCCGGTGCACCGGCGATCAGAGCTGCGCGAACGAGGTCGACTGCGGCCCGGGCGCTTGCGACGTCACGTGCAGCGGCGCGTCGTCGTGCCACGCGAAGACGAAGTGCCACGGCTCGTGCGCGTGCGACGTCGCGTGCACCGGGCTGTCGTCGTGCATGGGCGGCGCGGACTGCCCCGAAGACTGTCAGCTCGGGCTCGGCTGCACGTCGCAGCTCGCCAGCTGCGACACGTGTCCCTAGACGTGATCGCCTACTTCTTCTTGAGCAGGTTCCTGCTCGTCCACCACGACCACACGAGGAACACGCCGCTGACCCGCGCGGTCCACCAGCCGTACATCGCGCGGTCGTATTCGCCGCGCCCCTCGAGCGTGATCGCGATGACCGCGCCCGCGATGCCGACCGCCGCGTAGATCGCTTGGTGCCCCAACCGATACATGAGCTGCGTCGACGGCTCGAGGTTGCGGAAGCGCACGCCGAGATCGCCCGCGTGCGCCGCGCGCATGAACTTGCGCATCTCGCCGGGGAGCGCGGTCACGCTCATCACGAGATCCTTCGACGTCTCGACGAGCAGCGCCGACCAGTCGCCGGTGTCGCCGAGCACGAAGCGCTCGACGTACGGGCGGATCACGGTCATCGGGTTGAGCGTCGGATCGAGCTCGGTGCACAGGCCCATCAGGAGCAGCAGCGTGCGCTCGAGGACGATGAACTCTTTCGGGACGTGGAAGTTCTCGCTGAGCTCGCGCAGCGTGATGTCCATGTTCCGCAGATCGGCGACCGACTCGACCGCCTTCTCGGGATCGAACTTGATGTCCTTCAGGTTGAGCGAGTCGAGCGAGATCGTCTCTTGGAAGCGCGAGTGGAAGTACTCGACGACCTGCTCGAACACGCGATCGTCGGCGCCGCGCGCGACGAAGCCCATCGTCCGCATCGCGCGCACGATCTTCTGCGTGTCGCGCGCGAGCGCGCCCTGGATCAGCTCGACGATCCCCTGCCGCATCGTCGGCGGGATCGTCGCGACCGCGCCGAAATCGAGGAAGACGAGCGTTTGCTCGAGCGTGCCCGGCTCGACGCGCACGAGCAGGTTCCCGGGGTGCGGATCGGCGTGATAGATGCCGTCGGTGAAGATCTGCTGGCAGTAGACCTCGACGACCTTCTTGGCGAGCTCGGTCTTGTCGACGTCGAGGCGCTTGAGCGCGGGCAGATCGGTGACCTTCACGCCGCTCTCGAACTTGGTCGTCAGCACGCGCTCGGTCGACAGCTCGCGCAGGACGCGTGGGAACGCGACGCCGGGGCGGCCCTCGAAGTTCGCCGCGATCGCGTCGCCGCTGTCGGCCTCGGCGCGGAAGTCGAGCTCGGCGAGCACGATCGCGCGGACTTCGCGATAGATCTCGTCGAGGCCCTGGTACGGGACGAAGTGCTCGACGATCCGGAAGATGCGGCGCAGCGTGCGCAGATCGACGCGCACGATGTCGTCGATGTCCGGGTACTGCACCTTCACGGCGACCTTCTCGCCGGCCTTCGTCGTCGCGACGTGGACCTGACCGATCGACGCCGACGCGATCGGCCGGCGCTCGAACGACGCGAACAGATCGTCGGGCGTCTTACCGAGCTCCTCGACGATGCGCTTCTCGATGTCGGGATACGGGCGCGGCGGCACCGCGTCCTGCAGGCCCTCGAGCTGGCGGCGGAACTCCTCGGGGAGGAAGTTCGTCATGATCGAGATCAGCTGTCCGACCTTGATGAAGAGCCCCTGCAGCTCGCAGATCGTGCGCTCGATGCGCCGCGCGTTGCGCAGGTGGATCTTGCGCAGCTGGTGATGCATCCACTCTTCGCTGTGGAAGCGCGCGCGGAAGCGCAGCCACAAGTAGCTGAGGATCACGCGGAAGGTCGTGACGTACGCGCGGGTCGCGCGCGCGAAGCGGCGCGGGCGACGGCTCGGGCCGCGCAGCTGGCGATAGCGATCGCTCGGCTCGGGCTCGAGGGCGAGCGTCGGCACACCGCCGCCGGCGGTGCTGCTCGCCGGGGCGCCGCTCGACTCGACCGAGCGCGCCACGTTCACTCGTCGAGCATACACCGTCGATTGACACCGTGGGGGAAGGGCGGTAGCTGTGCCCCATGGCCGACGAGCGCGACGAGGAGGGGCCGGAGGATCACGATCGATCGGATCGATCCGATCGTGACGAACGCGACCTCCCGGAATCGATCCGCAAGCGGCTCGAGGCGATGGTGCCCGACATGGTCAAGCGCACCGTGTCGGCGGGCATCGGCGCGTTGTTCGCGACCGAGGAGAACATCCGCAAGATCGCCAAGGACCTGCCGGGCGCGAGCGACGTCGCCGGTTACCTCGCGACCACCGCCGACTCGACCAAGGACAAGGTCCTCGAGATCATCGCGCGCGAGGTCCGCGAGTTCCTCACGACGGTGAACCTCGGCGAGGAAGTCGCGAAGATGCTCACCGCGCTGTCGTTCGAGGTGAAGACGGAGATCCGCTTCATCCCGAACAGCGAGCGCTACGCGGGCATCGAGCCCGACGTGAAGGCCGCGGTGCGGCTCAAGCGCAGCGACCGTCGCGCGCGCCGCCGCGAGACCGCGCAGCC
>DATJIA010000049.1:0-15528 GCA_035493675.1 Kofleriaceae bacterium
CGCCGCATTACCGCGATCAGCTCGGGTCGTTCGCCGCCGGGTCGATGCGGAAGGCGCTCTTCACCACCGACGACATCGCCGCCGATCAGAGAGCGCATCCCGATCTCACGACCGAGGACCTGCGCTACAGCGAGCTCGCGCCGTGACTACTTCGTCGCGGGCGGGCAGCCGCAGGTCTGCTCGCACGTGACGATCGTCTTGCACAGGCGCGTGAGGTTCGGGTTGGTCGCGCCGCCGACGACGCCGTCGAGCGCATCGCCGCTGAGGCGGCGGACGGTCTGGCGATCGAGCGAGAGCTTCTTGATGTTCTTGCGCATGGCGACCTCGACTACTGGGTGACGGTGGGATCGCCGCACGGAGGATCGAGCGTGATGCAGACCTCGACCGAGGGGCAGGTGCAGTACGTGACCGCCTTCGACGGCTTCTGCAGGCGTCCGCCGGCGACCCCGTCGAGGTTGCGGATGGTGTGGAGTCCGAGCGAGAGCTTCTTCGTCTTCTTGTGCATGCCGAGCCCTATTGCGGCCCGCGTGCCAGTCGCCGCGCGGCGGAAATCGCGGCGTTAGCGGATGACGGCATCCGTCGCCGACGACGGACGTCGTCGCTTGACGGGGCGGCGCCGATCTCCGACGGTCGAGGGATGGCGCGGGGGACGCTCGATGCAACGACCATGTGGACCGCGCTCGCGGCCCACCTCGACCGCATGGCGACCGCCGCCGACCGCGACGAGTTCCTCGACGGCACGCTCGACTCGCTCGTGGAGATCTTCGACGCGGATCGCGGGCTGATCGTCCTGGCCGACGACGCCGGCGCGACCTGCGTGGTCAACGCGCGCGCGAAGGGCCGCGCGCTCGCGCCGATCGAGCGCGAGGAGATCAGCCGCACGATCATCGCGCAGGTGCAGAAGACCGGCGTGCCGCTCTTGTGGGAGCCGGATCTCGGCGCGGCGCCGCACAGCGCGCAGATGCTCGGCATCGTCGCGGCGATCGCGGCGCCGCTCGCGCCGGTCGCGCTGTCGGCGGGCGCGCACGGGCTGCGCGGCGCGGTCTATCTCGACTTCCGCGACGCGAAGAAGGCGATCGGGCCCGAGCATCGCGAGCTCTTGCGCGTGTCGGCGCTCGTGATCTCGATGGTGCTCGAGCGCACGCAGCAGCTCGACCGCGCGCGCGAGGAGCTGCGCGTCGCGCTGACCACCGACGGCGCGAAGCCGCCGTCGCTCGATGATCTCTTGCGCCCGCGCTCGATGGACGCGATCCGTCGCGAGCTCGAGATCTGCCTGCACAGCGATCTGCCGATCCTGATGCTCGGCGAATCGGGCACCGGCAAGACCTTGCTCGCGCGCGCGATCGCCGACGCGACGGGCCGCACGCCGATCGTGCGCGCGACGCTCGGCAACGCCGACGATCTCAACACGATCACGTCGGAGCTGTTCGGCCACGAGCGCGGCTCGTACTCGGGCGCGCTCGGCAAGCGCGTCGGGCTGGTCGAGTTCGCCGACGGCGGCACGCTGATCCTCGACGAGGTCTTGAACCTGCCGCCGCACGCGCAGCAGCTCTTGCTCGACTTCACGCAGTTCGGCACGTATCGCCCGCTCGGGTGGTCCGAGCCCGAGCCGAAGCGCGCGAAGGTCCGCTTGATCGCCGCGACCAACGGCGATCTGCCGGCGGCGATCGCGGCGGGCCGCTTCCGCGAAGATCTCTATTACCGCTTGGCGGCGGTGACCCTGACGATGCCGCCGTTGCGCGCGCGACGCGAAGATCTGCCGGCGCTCGCCGAGAGCGCGCTGCGGCGCCTGGATCCGACGCGCGCGTGGACGCTCGCGGTCGATGCGCGGCGCGCGCTGCTCGCGCCCGAGCACGCGTGGCAGGGCAACCTGCGCCAGCTCGAGGCGCTGTTGCAACGCGCGCGGCTGCGCGCGCTCATGCGCGATCCGGCGGCGACCGTGATCGCGAGCGCGCACCTCGAGCTCGGCGGATCGACGCCCGCGCCGCAGACGACCGCCACGATCACAGGCGATCTCGGCGCCGACTGGCGCACGCTCGTCGACGAGCGCACCGAGCTCGACGCCCGCGAGCGCGAGCTCTTGCAACGCGCGCTCGCCAAGCACGGCAACGTGGTCGCGCGCGCGGCGCAGGAGCTCGGCGTCGCGCGCACCAGCCTCGTCAGTCGCTTGCAGACGTTGAAGCTGAAGGACTGAGGTACCATCGCGCCAGGGATGGGGGAACCGACTCGACCTGACGCGGCCGGCGAGGACTCGCTCGCCGCCGGCGATCGACTCGGACGCTTCGAGCTCGTCGCGCGCATCGGCGAAGGCGGCATGGGCCGCGTCTTCCGCGCGCACGATCCCGAGCTGCATCGTCACGTCGCGGTGAAGGTCTTGCGTCCCGAGATCGTCGCCGGCCCGCTCACCGGCGAAGCCGCGCGCGGCCGGTTGCGTCGCGAGGCGCAGGCGATGGCGCGCGTCGCGCACCCGAACGTGATCGCGGTGCACGAGGTCGGCACCGAAGACGATCACGTGTTCATCGTGATGGAGCTCGTCGACGGCGGCACGCTGCGCGCGTGGCTCGAGGCGCGCGCGCGATCGGTCGACGAGATCCTCGAGCTGTTCGCGCAGGCCGGGCGCGGCCTCGCCGCCGCGCACGACGCCGGGCTCGTCCATCGCGACTTCAAGCCGGAGAACGTCTTGGTCGGCGCCGATGGGCGCGCGCGCGTCACCGACTTCGGTCTGGTCGGCGCGGCGTCGGGCGACGTCGACGTCGAGCGCAGCACGCTCGCCGGCCCGCTCGCGCTCGCGCTCACGCACGAAGGCGCGGTGCTCGGCACGCCGTCGTACATGTCGCCCGAGCAGCACCTCGGCGAGAACGCGACCTCGGCGAGCGATCAGTTCAGCTTCTGTGTCGCGCTGTACGAGGCGCTGTGGAAGGTGCGCCCGTTCGCGGGCCCGAGCTACCGCGCGCTCGTCTCGGCGGTGACCGAAGGCGCGCCGCGCACGCCGCCCGCCGATCCGCCGGTGCCCGACGCGGTGCGCGCGGTGATCCTGCGCGGCCTCGCGCGCGATCCCGCGCAGCGCTTCGCGTCGATGAGCGCGCTGCTCGCGGCGCTCGACGATGCACGCCGCACGCCGCGACGCCGCGCGCGCTGGCCGCTGTTCGCCGCCGCCGCGGTGATCAGCGCCGCCGCGATCGCGTGGCTCGCGTGGCCGCGCGGAGCTGATCACGGAGCTCCCGCGCCGACCACGATCGCGGCGCCGCCTCCCGACGCCGGCGTCGCCCCGGTCGCCGCGCCGGTCGCGCTCACCGCGATGGGCGGATGCGTGGAGCACCCGATCTTCCTCGACGACGACACGATCGTCTTCGATCGATCGTTCGGACCGTCGCAGGATCTGTTCAGCCTCCCCACGCTGGGCGGCATGCCGAAGCGGCTCACCAGCGGGCCCGACTTCCACTGGAACGTGCGTCCCGGCCCGGGTCCCGGCGAGCTCACGTACATCCGCAAGGAGCACGGGACCAACATCTCGTACGCGGCGCGCATGTCCGGCGGGGTCGCGCGCGATCTGCCGACGCCCGAGAAGTGGGACGTCGGCGTCGGGATCGTGCCGGTCGGCAACGGCATCGCCTACGCGACCCCCGACGTCAGGCAGATCCGCGTCCTCGCCGACGGCGTCGATCGCGCGCTCGTCACGATGCCGCCCGATCGCGAGATCAACCAGATCTCGACCTCGCGCGACGGGCGCTGGCTCGCGATCGACACGACGCTCACGCACGGCGAGTGCCTGGTCGATCTCACCGCGCCGACGCCGTCGCTCGATTGCCGCACGACCAAGGGCTCGAAGAACAACACGTGGTTCGACGCGACCGGCGACCACTTCTATCATTCGGTCAACAACGGCGTCCTCCGCTACGACCGCGCGACCGGGAAGACCGAGGAGGTCGCGCGTCGCGTCGACGTCGGCGGCGAGATCGCGGTGACGTCCGACGACCGGACGCTCGTCTACTCCGACTGCACGGTGCGCGCGCGCCTGCTCGACGTCCACGGCAAGACGCCGGTCGAGCTCATCGCGGGCCGGATCAGCTCGCCCGCGGTCGGCCCCGGCGATCGGATCGTGTTCGTGCAGAAGGGCGTCGATCACCCGACGCTCGTGATCCGCAACCCCGACGGTACGACGCGCGAGATCACCGACAAGGGCACCGCGTCGGTCGAGCCCGCGTTCGATCCCGACGGCACGCACGTCGTCTTCCGCGCGGTCGCGAAGGGCCTGTTCGTCGTCGACACCACGCCCTACGCGCCGCAGCCGCTCACCGACGATCCGGCCGATCGCCTGCCGCGCTTCCTCGACGCCGATCGGGTCGTGTTCAACCGCAACGACGCCGACCAGCGCCCGTTCGTGTGGATCGTGCCGGTGCGCGGCGGCGCGCCCACGCGCGCGATCGATCGCCCGCGCACGCTGATCGACGTCGACCGCAAGACCGGGCGCGTGCTGGTCGCCGACGTCGACGACGTGCACGTGTTCTGGTGGGATCCGAAGACCGGCGCCGAGCGCCCGTTCGACGCGATGATCGCGCTCACGAAGCGGAGGCAGCTCGCGGTCCACAACGCGGCGATCGCGCTCGACGGCAGCGCGGTCTACGTGAACGACCTGGACTTGAAGGTCTGGCGCGTCCCGATCGACGGCGGCGCGCCGTCGGTCGCGTACACGGTCTCGCTCGACTCCTACGACGACGTCGATCGCCTGGTCCCGCTGTCGACCGGGCTGGTCGTCGCCGCCGACTTCTGGGCCGGCGAGCTGTATCGGCTCGACCTGCCGCCGCGATGAGCCGCACTTCGCCCCCGATCTGCGCTACACCGGGCGCGCATGACGTTCTCCTCGAAGCTCAAGGGCGCGGCGATCGGCGCCTTGCTCGGCAAGACCGGTGATCGCGCGATGCGCGCGATCGATCGCGCGCGCCACACGATCGCGCGCGCGCCCAAGCGGCTCGACTTCTATTACGACGTCGCGGATCCGTGGAGCCACCTCGCCGCCCAGGTGACCAAGCGGCTCGTGCGCGCGTATCCCGTCGAGGTCGCGGTCCATGTCGTGACGCCGCCGGCCTCCGATGTCGCGCCGGCGCCTGACCTGCGGCGCCGGCACGCGCTGCGCGACGCGCGCGATCTCGCGGCGCACCTCGATCTCGAGTTCCCGGGGAAGGGCGACGCCGATCCGAACGCAGTCAAGCGCGCGTCGCAGATCCTCATCAAGGCGCGGCCCGCGCTCGAGCAGCTCGACGCCGCGATCGCGGTCGGCGCGGCGATCTGGGCGTCCGACGTGAAGACGCTCACGTCGCTGATGGGCAGCCTCGGACACGACGCCGCCGGATCGATCGCGCCGATCTTGAACGCCGCGTACACCGAGCTGCGCAAGCTCGGCTTCTATCAAGCGGCGTCGTGGCACTGGGACGGCGAGTGGTACAGCGGGATCGATCGCGTGGCGTACCTCGAGGCCGCGCTGTCCGCCTCGACCGGCGAGGCGCCGCCGCCGGTGATCTCGCGTCGCGCCGCGCTGCCGCCCGAGCGGCTGGGCGGCATCAAGAGCGACAAGGACGAGAAGCCGGTGCTCGACTTCTGGTTCTCGTTCCGCTCGCCCTACTCGTACCTCGCGATCGAGCGCGCGGCGGAGCTCGCGTCGCGCTTCCCGATCGAGCTGCGCGTGCGTCCGGTCCTGCCGCTGACGATGCGCGGCATGCACCAGCCGCGCGTGAAGCAGCTCTACATCGTGCGCGACGCCGCGCGCGAGGCGCAGCGCCTCGGCATCGACTTCGGATCGATCTGCGATCCGCTCGGTCAGGGCGTCGAGCACGCGATCGCGATCGCGCACGCGGCAGGTCCGCGCATGCTCGACTTCGTGCGCTCGGCGATGCGCGGCTCGTGGGCCGAGGCGCGCGATCTCGCGAGCTACGTCGATCTGCGCGCGGTCACCGAGCGCGCGGGCATCGACTGGGACGCGGCGAAGGCCGCGATCGCGGGCACGGCGTGGCGCGAGTGGGCGAAGACCGCCGCCGATGATCTCGCGCTCGCCGGCCTGTGGGGCGTGCCGTGCTTCAAGATCGGCGACTACGCGACCTGGGGGCAAGATCGCATCGATTTCCTGGAAGATCGCCTCCGGCGGCATTTTGCGGCACCCGCCCCCGCTCCCGAGGCCACCCGATCCGATTCTGCGTGAAACCAAAGGTCCGACCATGCTAAAGGGCCGGGCTCGGGGGTAAGCAGAATGAGCGATCAGTCCAGGCGTGTGCCCGCGGACCGCGGCTTGAGCGGTCTCGGCTTGTTGATGCAGTTGTTCGGCAGCGTCTTCGCGGCGCTGACGTCGGTCATCTTGATCGTCGTGTTGATCACCGCCGGCCGCGCGCGCGGCGGCGGCAACGAGATGTTGTGGGTGCTGCTCCTGTGCGGCACCGGCATCACGCGCTCGCTGCTCCATCGCGCCGCCGGCGCCGAGCTCCTCTACGGGACCGGCAACGTCTTCGGCGGCATCAAGAAGTACTTCATCGCCGCGATGGCCAACACGGTCGTGTGGCTGTTCGTGCTGTCGAGCCAGATGCACGCGCCCGCCGCCGGCATCATCCCGATGCTGCTCGCGCTGGTCGCGTGGCCGATCGCGCTGGTCGTCGTCGCCAGCATGCCCGCCTATCGCGCGATGGCCGACAAGGTCCCCACCGGCGAGGACAAGGGCTTCGAGGGCGCGTCGATCCTGATGCTCGTCTTCGGTCTGCTCGGCGTGATCTTCATGTCGCTGATGCTGTACGTGACGTGGACGTCGGCGCGCGGCGGCATGAAGGGCTCGCTGCCCTTCATGATGATGATGCTCGCGATGATCCTCCTCGTGATCCGCTCGGGCATCCACGTGGGCGCCGGCCTCACCGGTCTCCGCGAGACGCGCTTCGATCTCGTCGTCGCCTCGGCGAACCGCTACGCCGACTTCGGCGTGATCGCGACCTTCATCGCGGCCGGCGCGATCTGCCTGACGATCATGATGGGCGCCCCCGATCCGACGGTGTTCGCGGTGATGGCGTGCATGGTGTGGGCGCTGCTCGCGTGGCCGCTCACGATCCGCAAGTTCTTCAGCGAGCGACAGTTCGCCGATCTGATGGCCCAGACGCGCGACGAGCAGCAGCCGCACCACCGCGCGCCCGACCTCGGCCTCACGTCGCTCGGCTGGCTCTTGTTCGCGCAGGCGCTGCTCTCGATCTCGTTCGCGCTGCCGACCGCGCTGCTCGCGCCCGGCAACGGTGCCGAGGCGATGTCGATGCGCGGCAACCCGTTCGGCGAGCTCACCGGCCTGCTCGGCGCGCAGATGGGGCACTCGCCGTGGTGGGGCGTCGGCCTGGCCGCGCTGCAGCTGTGGGCGGCGATCGAGCTCGTCCGCATGAGCGAGCTGCACCGCATCGCGGCGTCGGCGTTCGGCGCGCTCGCGGCGGCGGTCACGCTCTACTTCGACTGGCCGCTGATCTCGCACCTCGGCTCGATGCGCGGCGGCGACCTGCCCGGCTCGACCATGATCTTCGCGATGGTCGCGATGCAGCTCACGATCCCGGTCGCGACGCTCGTGCTCGTCAACCGCAACCCGGTGCCGGCGGCGACGGCGCGCTTCACCGGCGCGACCTGATTTCGGGTGAACCGACGCCCTGCGCGTGTTAACCCAGCAGGGCTTGGGGGGAAATCCATGACCGATCAGTCTCGGCGCGTGCCTGCCGACCGCGGCCTCAGTGGCCTCGGTCTCATCATGCAGCTCTTCGGTGCGTTCTTCGGCGCGATCACGACCGCCGTCGGCGTCATCGGGATCATCGAAGCGGCCGATTCCGGCCCGTACGAGCGCAGCGACTCGAGCGTGATGATGTGGCTGCTGCTCGTCTCGGGCACCGGCGTCGCCCGCTCGCTGATCCATCGCTCGGCGGGCGCGGAGCTGATCTACGGCCAGCAGCCGTACGCCGGGATCAAGAAGTACTTCGTCGCGTCGCTGGTGAACACCGGCGCGTGGCTCGCGTTCCTCGGCGGCAAGGGCCACATGCCCGGCTTCGTCTTGGTGCCGGTCTTGATGCTCTTGATCAGCTGGCCGCTCGTGCTGCTCGTCATGACGAGCACGCCCGGCTTCCGCGAGATGGCCGACAAGGTCCCCGCCGGGGAGGACAAGGGCTTCGAGGGCGCGGCGCTCTTGATGTTGATGTTCGGCCTGCTCGGCTTCATCGCGACGTCGATCTATCTCTACGCGCTGTGGACCGGCACGCCGGGCGAGGCCCACTCGAGCGGCATGTTCATGATGATCGTGATCGCGCTCGTCGTGCTGATCATCCGCTCGGGCATCCACGTCGGATCGGCGTTGACCGGCCTGCGCGAGACGCGGCTCGATCAGGTCGTCGCCGCGGTGAACCGCTACTGCGACTTCGGCGTGGTCGCGTCGTTCATCGCGGGCGGCTGCTTGCTGCTGTCGGTGATGATGCTCAAGGCCGACGTCATGGCGTTGGTCGGCATCTCGTGCATCGTGTGGGCGCTGCTCGCGTGGCCGCTGACGCTGCGCCGCTTCTTCGGCGAGCGCCAGTTCGCGGATCTGATGGCGCAGGCGGAGGGCGGCGCGCCGCACCACCGCGCGCCCGATCTCGGGCTGACGACGCTCGGCTGGTTCCTGTTCGCGCAGGCGGTGGTCGCGCTGTCGTACGGCCTGCCGTCGGTGTTGATGATGCCGGGCCACGGCGACTCGATGGCGAGCGGCGGTCCGATGCTCGAGATGCTCTCGATCCTGAACCCGTCGGTCGGTCACTCGCCGTGGTGGAGCATCGGCCTGGGCGCGCTCCAGCTGTGGGCCGGCTTCGAGCTGATCCGCATGAGCGAGCTGCACCGCATCGCGGCGTCGGCGTTCGGCCTGGTGACGTCGGCGATCTACATCTACTTCGCGTGGCCGATGATCACGCACCTCGGCGACATCTCGCGCGAGAGCGGCGGCTTCTCGTTCGGCACGACGATGGCGTTCGGCGGCCTCGCGCTGCAGCTCACGGTTCCGCTCGTCACGCTGTTCGCCGCGAACCGCAGCCACGTCCCCGCCGCGACCGCGCGCTACACGTGAGACCCGTGTGGCTCTTGGCGGCGGCGCTGGCCGCCGCCGGATGCGACGACGACGAGGCGCCGGCGCACCGCGCCGCGCGCCATGCGCCCGCCCGCGCCGATCATGCGCGCTTCGAGGTGGACTTCACCGCCGACGATCGCGCCGTGCTCTTCATCGAGGGACGCCGCGACGGTGAGTACGACGACGGCCCCGCCCTGCACGACGCGCTCGCACGCGTGCGCCGCGATCGGCCCGAGCTCGCCGAGCACCTCTCGATCCGGCTGCCGATGGTGTTCGGCAAGGATCTCCGCGGCGATTTCGTCCGCGCGCTCGACGACGCCGGCTACACCGGCTTGTTCGGGAATCCGATCCGCTAGCGCCTACGGGCAGCTCGGGATCGGCTGACCGTGCGCCTGCGCGACGGTCGCGGCGAAGCGCTGCGTGAAGCTGTTGTGCGTGTCGCTCGTCGACGACGACTGCGCGTTCACGTGCTCGACGTACTCGACCATCGTGACGTTCGGATCGTCGGCGACCGCGTAGTACTGGATCGATCCTTCCAGGATCTTGATGAAGTCGGTGCCGCTCACCTTCTGGTAGCGGACGATCGCGCGCGCGGGCATCTCGGCGGTGCCGTCGATCGTGCCGAAGCGCCACTGCTCGTCCCACGCGACCGTGATGACCTCGTCGACCTCGTAGTGCATGTCGAACGAGTACTCGTACGTCGGCTCGTCGCCGACCGTCGCGTTGTGGCGCGTCGCCTGGCACGCCGCGTCCATCACGTCGGGGTTCTTGGACACGGCCCAGACCGTCGCCGGCGGCGCGAGCACGTAACCACGCGCGTGCACCGCATGGAACGTGGTGAACGGCTGGTCCTCCATCGCGATCGTCTCGGTGTACGGAGCCTGTTGTTTCGCGACGGTGTCGTCCTCGAGCGGCTCGAGCCCGGGCGGGAACTCCGTGACGGAGTTCCCGAAACATCCCGCACCCAGCGTGAGGGCCGCCCCCAGGACGCACAGCGTCAGCGCGCGCACGACTCACTCTAACTCACGCCCGCGGCAACCGGCGGCAAACGTTCCACCAACCCGCACGTCACAGGCAGTCCGTCACTCCTCTCTTCGTGAGACGTTCCGCCCGACACGTAGACATGTCACCATCCGCCGGGGTCCCAATGCGTGAGCAGCCTACTGAAGCGTTCGGGCCGTACCTGCTCTACGAGAAGCTGGGCTCGGGTGGGATGGCGACGGTGCACCGCGCGAAGAAGCGCGGGATCGAAGGCGTCGAGCGTCCGGTCGCGCTGAAGCGCTTGCTGCCCGAGCTCCAGGTCAACGACGAGTTCGTGCGCTCGTTCGTGCGCGAGGCGCGCCTCGCCGCGCAGCTCCGCCACCAGAACATCGCGCAGACCTACGACCTCGGCCGCGTCGACGGCACCTACTACATCGCGATGGAGCTGGTCCCCGGCGCGGACCTGCGCCAGATCCTCCGCCACACCGCGTACTCGACGGGACCGATGCCGGTGCCGCTCGTGCTCAACGTGCTCGCGCAGCTGTGCGACGCGCTCGACTACGCGCACACGTTCAAGGACGAGAACGGCACGCCGCTCGGGCTCGTCCACCGCGACGTCTCGCCGGCGAACGTGATGATCGGCGAAGACGGCTGCGTGAAGCTCGTCGACTTCGGGATCACGAAGGCGACCGCCGCGAACTGGCAGACGATGAGCGGGCAGCTCAAGGGCAAGTTCGCGTACATGGCGCCCGAGATGCTCGAGGGCATCGTCGACGCGCGCGCCGATCTGTTCTCGCTCGGCATCGTCGCGTACGAGCTGTTGACCGCGCAGCCCTTGTTCAGCGCGTCCGACGACATCGAGACGCTCAAGCGCGTGAAGGTCTGGACGCCGCCGAATCCGTCGACGATCAACCGGCACTGCAACAAAGAAGTCGACATGGTCGTCATGACCGCGCTCGCCAAGAACCCGACGCAGCGCTGGCAGACCGCGGCGCAGCTGCGCGGCGCGCTCGAGGCGATGTCGCGCATGCCGGGCATGAACGCGTCGCGCACCGACGTCTCCGCGTGGATCCAGTGGGCGTTCACGCAGCCGGCCGGCGCGCGTCGCTGGGACGAGCGCCTGTCGACGGGCGATCCCGACATCGTGATCGAGCGGCCGGCGGCGCCGAACGTCGCCGCGACGATGGTGCCGCCCGAGGAGCTGCACGCGCGCCAGCGCCCGATCTCGAGCGCGCCGCCGCCGATGGGCGCGCCGGCCCCGCACGTGCCGACCATGCCGCTGCCCGCCGCGCAGGTGCCGCCGGCGTCGCCGCAGCAGCTCGCGAGCTCCGCGGCGCGCACGCTGTTCGTCGATCCGGGCGCGGGGATGCCGTCGCCGCAGATCGGCACCGGCACCGCGCAGTGGGTGCCTGGCGGCGGACGCCCCGAGCCGCGCGCGACGCCGTACAACGAAGCGGCCGCGCGCCCGACGATGGTGCCCGGCGATTACATGCAGATGCCCGCGCGCCCGAGCGCGAACATGGTGACCGTGCCGGCGCCGTTCTCGCAGCCGATGGGCACGCCGCACGGCACGCCCGCGGCGCCCGCGATCCCGGCGACCGGCGCGCAGATCGCGGATCCGAACTACCTGCAGGCGATGGCCGCGTACAACAGCGGCGGCGCGCCGCCGATGACGCCCGCGGCGCGCGAGCAAGCCAAGGCGATGATCGATCTGCCGCCGCCGCCGAAGTCGGGCGGGCTCGGCGTGCTGCTGCTCATCCTCGTGTGCGGCTTGGCCGCGACGGGCGGCTACTTCGTGGTGCATTATCTGACCGCGCACTGATGGCCGACACCGTCGAAGAGCTCTCCGACCGCTTGATCGATCTCGAGGTCAAGCTCGCGTTCCAGGACCGCACGATCACCGCGCTCGACGACGTCGTGCGCGCGCTGGTCGCGAAGGTCGAGCACCTCACGCGACGCGTGGACGCGCTCGAGAAGCCGCCGGTCGAGCCGTGAAGAAGCGCATCGCGATCATCTCGACGGGCGGCACGATCGAGAAGACGTACGACGAGCTGTCGGGCGTCCTCCACAACCAGGTCTCGGTCCTCGACATCATGCTCGCGTCGCTCGAGCTGCGCGGCGTCGAGGTGCAGCGCCTGCAGCTGATGAACAAGGACTCGCTCGAGATGACCGACGCCGATCACACGCTGATCGCGGAGACCGCCGATCGCATGGCGCGCGCGACCGACGGCGTGGTCGTCGTGCACGGCACCGATCGGTTGCAGTACAGCGGCGAGCGCTTGGTCGCGCTGGTCGGGACGCCCGCCAAGCCGGTCGTGTTCACCGGCGCGATGCGCCCGTACGAATTGCGCTCGACGGACGCGCTGCAGAACCTGACCGAGGCGTTGCTCGCGGTGCAGCTCTTGCCGGCCGGGGTCTACGTCTCGATGCACAACCAGGTCCTGCAGTTCCCCGGCGTGATCAAGGATCGGCAGCTCGGCACGTTCGTCAAAGCCGAGTAACATGGGCATATGCAGCCCCCGGGAGGTGGTGGTGACCGACGCCGGCCGCTTCCGCCGCCCTTCGGTGGCGCGCGAGGGCACGCTCCGACGACGCCGCCGCCCGTCGCGGCGCCCGTGATCGTCGAGGGCCCGCCCGCGACCACCACGCCGATCGCATCGCCGCCGCCGCCGCCCGCGCACGCACCTGCGCCTGCGCCCGCGCGACTCGGGCCCGCGCCCGCAACGGCGCCGAAACCCGCGCCTGCGCCGAAGACCGCGCCCGCGCCGGTCGCGAAGCCCGCGCCGGTCCCGATCGCCGAGGTGCCGGTCGCGCGCCCGGCGCCGATGCCTGCGATCGACACCGCGCCGATGCACGCGCCGCCGGTGCAGGAGACCGTGGTCGCGCCGCTGCCGCCCGAGGTGCGCGAGGCCAGCGCGGTCCTGCCGCTGCGCGCGCCGCCGCTCGTCGACGCCGAGCGCGTCTCGATCACCGCCGACGAGCCGCTGCTGATCGAGCGACCGATCCTCGATCTGATCAAGATCTCGATGCGCCGCGCGTTCACCAAGCGCATCGATCCGGCGAACGTGCTGCCCGCCGAGCGCGCCGCGATGACGCTCGCGCAGCCGCCGATCGTCGATCGCAACTTCCAGGCGTTCCTCGCCTGGCGGCGCTCGGTCTTGTTCGCCGTCGCGGTCGGGCTGGTGCCGCTCGTGATCCTGCGCGCGATCGACGTGTTCGGCACCAAGGGCACGCCGTCGGCGGTGCGCGCGCTGCAGATCGTGCCGGTGATCGTCGAGGCCGCCTTCACCGGCTTGTGCTTCTGGCTCCTGCGCGACTGGGCGCGCTGGCACCGGCAACGCCGCCTGCTCGCCGGCGGGTTCTTGATCGCGTTCCTCGCGCCGTTCTTCGTCTACCTGGTGCCGGTGCGCTCGGTCGTCGGCGGCGCCGATGGCGCCGCGTGGGGCCTCGCGTTCTCGCTGCAGGCGATCCTCGTGCTCGCGCCGCGCGCGATCGCCGCGATGCCGGGCGTGATCCGCGGCTCGATGGTGACCAAGCTGCTCTTGCCCGCGACCGCCGCGCCCGGCTGGCTGATGCTCTTCGCCGCGCCGCTCTACGCGGTGCTCGCGTACCTCGCGCTCGTGCAGCCGTATCAGCTGACCGGCAGCGGCTTCTTCGTCGCGACGATCTTCGCGTTCGGCGCCGCCGCGGTGGTCGTCGGGCGCGCGGGCTGGGATCTCGCGTGCCCGCAGACCGCCGAGGAAGCGAGCGCGATCGTCGCGCGCGGGCGCAACGCGGGGCTGATCGCGACCGGGCTCGCCGGCACGTTCGCGCTGCTCGCGCTCGCCGAGCTGGTCTCGCAGATCGGGCTCGGCACGCTGACCGTGATCACGACGGTCGCGTCGTTCGCGGTGCACCTGCTCGCGTTCACGCTGGTCACCACCGACGGCGTGCTCGCCGCGCTCGATCGCGCGCGCGGCCGCGGCGCGAAGGACAGCGATCCCGCGCGCCAGCTCGCCTCGTTCGTCGCCGCCGCCGGCACCGAGCGCCGCGAACCGTAACGTCGTAACCCGTAACGGTCGCGTTACGGTGTTGCGGCGATCGGCGTGCGTAACGCCGTCGCAAGTGCGCAGCGCACCACGCGTTCGCGCTGGCACGCTCGCTGCTCAAGGCGACCGCATGCTGGGCGAGGTCGTCGGCAGCTATCGCATCACCGGGACGCTCTCGTCGGGCGGCATGGGCGCGGTCTTCCGCGCCGAGCACGTGCTGCTGGGCAAGCCCGCCGCGGTGAAGATGCTCCTGCCCGAGCTCTCGGCGAGCCGCGATCTGGTCGCGCGCTTCTTCAATGAGGCGCGCGCGACCACCGCGATCCGCCACCCCGGCATCGTCGAGGTCTTCGACTACGGCCACCACGAGAGCGGCCGCGCGTACCTCGTCATGGAGCTCCTCCAGGGCGAGTCGCTGGCGTCGCGGCTCGCGCGCGAGGGTCGCATCGGCGAGCCGATCGCGATCGGGCTCGCGCGCTCGATCGCGGGCTCGCTGGCCGCCGCCCACGCGCTCGGCATCGTGCACCGCGATCTCAAGCCCGACAACGTCTTCCTCATCCGGGATCCGGACGTCCCGGGCGGCGAGCGGCCCAAGCTGCTCGACTTCGGGATCGCGAAGCTGTCCGACGGCCCCGCCGGCGTGTCCGGAACCCGGACCGGCGCGCTGATGGGCACGCCCGCGTACATGGCGCCGGAACAGTGCCGCGGCGCCGGCAACGTCGACGCGCGCGCCGATCTCTACGCGCTCGGCTGCATCCTCTACGAGATGGTGTGCGGGGTCGCGCCGTTCCACGGCGACGGCCCCGGCGAGGTGATGGCCGCGCACCTGATGCTGCCGCCGCCGCCGCCGCACACGCACGCGCCCTCGATCGGCGCGCCGCTCGAGGACGTGATCCTCCGGCTGCTCGCCAAGCGGCCCGACGATCGCGTCGCCAGCGCCGACGAGCTGATCGCCGCGCTCGGCGGGCGCCCGCGCGATCTCGACGGCCGCGCGGTGCCGCTCATGACGCCGGTCTCGCTGACGCCGATGCGCACGCCGACCACGCTCGGCGGCGCGGCGAGCGAGGCGCGCGTGGCGTCGGTCGACGTGCGCGGCAGCCGCGGCGGGATGGTCGTGCTGCTCGCGGCGATCGCGGCGGGCGTCGCCGGCGCGATCGCGGTGGTGACGTCGCGCGGCGGTGACGCGCCGGCCGCGCACGCGCCGTCGCCGGCGATCGCACCGATCTCGATCTCCATCGACGCGCGCCCATCCGATGCGCCCGCGCCGCCCCTCTCGATCGATGCGCCGATCGTGATCGACGCGCCGATCGTGATCGACGCGGCGCCGATCTCACCCGGTCCGGCCTCCGACCTCCGACGTCCGACGTCCCCCGAGCATCACGCGCATCCGCGCCCGCACGCGCACGCGCACGCGCACGTGCCGGCGCTGCCGCC
>DATJIA010000050.1:0-3037 GCA_035493675.1 Kofleriaceae bacterium
GGTCATGAAGATCTTCATCATCGTCCGGATCCCGGACATCTGCATGTACGCCTCGCGCTCCTCGAGGCCGCCGGGGGCCATCAGGACGAGCTTCGAGACGCGCGACGGCTCGTCGAGCGCGAGCTTGATCGCGCAGGCGCCGCCGTGCGAGTTGCCGATCACCGCGGCCTTGTCGATCCCGATGCGATCGAGGAAGCGACGAATCCCGCCGACGACGTAGTCGATCCCGTGATCGACGTCGGCCTTCGACGAGCGGCCGAAGCCCAGGTTGTCGACGACGATCGCGCGCTTGCCGTGCGCGGCGAAGTACGGCGCGTTCTTCTTGAAGTTCGACCACCCGCTCGCGCCCGGGCCGCTGCCGTGCAGGAATACGACCGGGTCGCCGGTCGTCGGTCCGAGGTCGTGATAGTGGATGCGCAGACCGTCGCCGATCTCTTGGTATCTGCCTTCCATCACTTTCGCCTCGGTGCGTAGCGCTCGGGCGGGTGATGCCCCCACTCGCTCACGCGATCGTGCGTGGTCGGCTGCCAGGTCGCGTCGTCGACGAGGCGGCCGCCGGTGCCGTACTCGAACTGGAAGCCCGACGGCGTGAACGCATAGAACGAGATCATCTTGTCGTTCGGGTGACGGCCGAGCATCTGTGCGATGCGCACGCCGCCCGCGATCGCGCGATCGAGCGCGGCGCCGACGTCGTCGATCGAGCCGACCTCGAGGAGGAAGTGGTGCAAGCGCTTCGGCTGCGGCCCGCCGAACGCGACCGAGTGGTGGCGCGAGTTCGTGTGCAAGAACGTGATGTCGACCGGGTAGCCGTAGAACGTGCAGACGATCCGATCGCTCAGCTTGAAGCCGAGCAGATCTTGATAGAACGCGGCGGTGTCGCGCGGCTCGGGCGCGCTGACGACCAGGTGGCCGAGCCCGTGCGCGCCGGCGACGAAGCCCGAGCGCACGAGCGGCGAGACGAACGGCTCGGCGCGCGCCGGCCCGTACGCGACCTCGACCTGCGTGCCCGCCGGATCGCGCGCGATCACGAGCCGCACGACGGCGCGCGCCGCGGCTTCCTCGGCGGTGCCCTCGCGCGCGCCGGGGAGCGTCGCGAGGACGCGATCGAGCTCTTGCTCGTCGGCGACCTCCCAGCCGACCGCCGCGAGATCATCGGCCGGACCCTGCGTGACGAAGAAGCGTGCCGCGTGATCGTCCATGCGCAGCGCGAAGCCGCCGTCAGTGCAATCGACGACGCCGAGCCCGAGGACGTTCGTCGCGAACGATTCCCACGCGTTCAGATCGCTGACTTCGAACGCGAGATATCCGAGCTGATCGATCGATCCGGTCACACGAAGTAGTCCTGGTTCTTCGCGCCGAGCAAGACCCCGCCGAGATTCCTCGCCGGCTTCTCGGGATTGTTCGCGTAGTGCGCGCGCGCCGCGTGGATGTCGAGGAACGCGCGCTGCAGCGTGCTGCCGTCGAAGATCGCGCGGCCGCCGCTCTCGGTGAACAGCGCGTCGACGACCTCGGCCGACTTCACGACCGCCATCGACGAATCGAGCCGCCAGCGCAGCCGCTTCTCGAGCGGCAGATCCTCGCCGGCGCGCACGAGCGCCATCATCTCGTCGAAGTTGCGATGGATCTGCGCGCGCAGATCCTCGATCGACTCGGCCGCGCGCGCCGCGACCACCTGCGCCGACGGATCGAGCGAGACCTTCGCGCCGTCGGAGGCCGCGATGCGCGCCGCGGTGTTCTTGCGGTACGCGTCGAGCGCGCCCTGCGCGATGCCGATCGCCGTCGTCGAGACCGAGCGCACGAAGACCTGGCCGAACGGCAGCCGGTAGAGCGGCGCGGGATTGTGCTCGTTGCCCGGCGAGCTGCGCTTGTAGCCGTCGATCAGCTTGTGCGTCCGATGCTCCGGCACGAACACGCGGTCGACGACGACGTCCTTCGAGCCGGTGCCCTTGAGGCCCATGACGTGCCAGTTGTCCTCGATCGTGTAGTCGCGGCGCGGCAAGAGGAAGGTGCGCATCTCGGGCGGCGCGCCCTCGGCCGCCGGCGGCACCATCCCGCCGAGGAACGCCCACTGCCCGTGATCGCAGCCGCTCGAGAACGACCAGCGCCCGCTGATCGTGTAGCCGCCGGGCGCGCGCTCGATCTTGCCCGTCGGCGCGTACGACGACGAGATCAAGGTCGACGTGTCGTCGCCCCAGACCTCGCGCTGCGCCTCGATCGGGAACAGCGCGAGCTGCCACGCGTGGACGCCGAGCACGCCGAGCACCCAGGCCGACGACGCGCAGGCGGCGCCGATCGTCTGCTGCACGTCGAAGAAGACCTGCGGATCGTGCTCGAAGCCGCCCCAGCGCGATGGCTGGAGGATGCGGAAGAAGCCTGCCGCTTGGAAGTCTTTGATCGTCTCCGCCGGGACGCGCCGGCCCTCGTCGGCCTCTTTCAGCCGTGACACTAGAACAGGTTGCAGCTCGCGCGCACGCCCGCGTAGCTCGTCGGCCTTCATCACACGCGCTTCCCCGGCGTGAACTTGACCGGCATCGACTTCACGCCGTTGATGAAGTTCGAGCGCAGGCGGCGCACCGGTCCGTCGAGCTCGAGGTCGGGCATGCGCTTCAAGAGCTCCTCGAACATCACCTTGATCTCGAGCCGCGCGAGGTTCAAGCCGAGACAGGAGTGCTGGCCGATGCCGAACGCGAGGTGCTCGTTCGGCGTGCGGCCGACGTCGAACTGCTGCGCGTCGGAGAAGACGTCCTCGTCGCGGTTCGCCGAGCAATAGAAGAGGACGACCTTGTCGTTCTCCTTGATCTGCGCGCCGTGCAGCTCCACGTCACGGGTCGCGGTACGGCGGAAGTGATTGACCGGCGTCACCCAGCGCAGCATCTCGTCGACGGCGGTGGGCAGAAGGTCCGGATCGGCCAGCAAGCGCGCGCGCTGCTGCGGATGCTCGATCAGCGCGAGCATGCCGCCGCTGATCAGATTGCGCGTCGTCTCGTTACCCGCGACCGACAGCAAGAGGAAGAAGGCGTCGAACTCCATCTCGTCG
>DATJIA010000051.1:0-34482 GCA_035493675.1 Kofleriaceae bacterium
CTCGTCGTCGATCCCGGGAACTTCCGCGTGAAGCAGTCGGTGATCATCGACTCGCAGGACAACATCAACCACTTCCGCTTCTACGAGCCAGACTTCGACAAGAAGGTCGACGACAAGTGGTTCGAGTTCAACGAGAAGAGCGTGAAGAACTATCGGATCCGCGACGCCGACGAGGAGCAGCAGCAAGCGGCGCCGGCGGGCTCGGGCTCCGGCGCGGCGCCTGCCGCGGGCAGCGGCAGCGCGTCAGGAAGTGGCGCGGGCTCGGGCAGCGCGAAGACGAAGTAGGCTTGCTAAGGTGAGCGTCGATGGAGACGCTCCGCAAGCATCCGCGGTTCGCCGGCGCGAAGGGGCCGGTCGTGCTCGCGATCCTCGACGGCATCGGCATCGGCAAGGGTGACGAGGCCGACGCCGTGCGCATCGCGGCGACGCCGACGATGGATCGCCTGTGGGTCCCCGGCGCGCGCGCCGCGCTGCGCGCGCACGGTCGCGCGGTCGGGCTGCCGTCCGACGACGACATGGGCAACAGCGAGGTCGGGCACAACGCGCTCGGCGCCGGCGTCGTCCACGATCAGGGCGCGAAGCTCGTCACCCGCGCGATCGCGAGCGGCGCGATCTTCGAGAGCGACGCGTTCCGCGCGGCGATCGATCGCGCGAATCGCGGCGGCGCGATCCACTTCCTCGGCTTGCTCTCCGACGGCAACGTCCACTCGCACATCGATCACCTCGAGGCCTTGCTCCGCGGCGCGGCCGCGCGCGGCGCCAAGAAGTTGTACGTGCACGCGCTGATCGACGGACGCGACGTGCCGCCGACGTCCGGACCGATCTACGTCGATCGGATCGAGCAGGTGCTCGCCGAGCTCCGCACCAGCGGCATCGACGCGCGCATCGTCAGCGGCGGCGGCCGCATGTTCGTCACGATGGATCGCTACGAGGCCGACTGGCGCATCGTCGAGCGCGGCTGGCACGCGCACGTGCTCGCGGATGCGCGCGCGTTCGCGAGCGCGCTGCAGGCGATCGAGACCTTCCGCGCCGAAACGCCCGGCATCCTCGATCAGGACCTGCCGCCGTTCGTCGTCGAGCCGAAGCGTCCGATCGAAGACGGCGACGTCGTCGTCATGTTCAACTTCCGCGGCGATCGCGCGATCGAGATCTCGAAGGCGTTCGACCACGCCGACTTCACGGGGTTCGATCGTGTCCGGAGACCGGACGTCCTGTACGTCGGCATGATGGAGTACGACGGCGATCTCCACCTGCCGAAGCACTACCTGGTCTCGCCGCCCGCGATCGATCACACGATGGGCGAGCTGCTCGCGCAGCACCACGTGCCGCAGCTCGCGATCAGCGAGACGCAGAAGTACGGGCACGTCACCTACTTCTGGAACGGCAACCGCAGCGGCATGTTCGACGAGGGCACCGAGACCTACGTCGAGATCGAGAGCGACCGCGTCCCGTTCGAGCAGCGCCCGTGGATGAAGGCGGCGGAGATCACCGACCGCGTCCTCCAGGAATTGCGGACGGGTCGCCACCGGTTCGTGCGAATCAACTACGCGAACGGAGACATGGTGGGGCACACCGGCTCGTTCGACGCGACCGTCGTCGCCGTCGAGACCGTCGACCTACAGCTCGCACGTCTCGCGCGCGCCGTCGAGGAAGTCGAGGGAATCCTGGTGGTTACTGCGGACCACGGCAACGCCGACGAGATGTACATGCACGACAAGCACGGACGTGTGGAACGCCGCAAGGAAGACGGTCGACCTGTGATAAGGACGAGTCATAGTCTCAACCCGGTGCCGTTCGTGATCCACGACCCCAACCGCGCAGATCATTACGAGATCGACCCGGGCCGCACCGAAGGTGCGGGCATCGCCAACGTCACCGCGACCTGCCTCGAGCTGCTCGGCTACGAGGCGCCGTCCGAGCTCCAGCACTCGCTCTTGAGGTTCAAATGAAGGTAGGCCCCGGCACGCTCCTCGGCGGGTTCATCGTCGCCGGCGTCGGCGTGATCGTCTTCTTGATCGTCACGTCGAGCGTCACGCCCGAGGGCATCACCGTCTCGAAGCCCGCGGCCGCCGCGTGCACGAAGAACACGCTCGACTGCAAGCCGAAGGTCTCGCCGACCGATCCGCAGGGCAAGAAGCCGTTCGTCTTCATCGACACCAACGGCACCGCGTACACGCCGGAGGCGCTCGACGGCAAGGTGCTCGTCGTGAACTTCTGGGCGACGTGGTGCGGTCCGTGTCAGCACGAGATCCCCGCGTTCTCGCGCGTGTACAACAAGTTCAAGGGCCAGGACGTCGTGATGCTCGGCCTCATGACCGACAACCCCGACACCCAGACGCTGCTCAACTTCGAGAGCGACCACGAGCTGCTCTATCCGGTCGTCCGCGCCGACAAGGACGCGATGATGCAGTTCGAGTACCCAGACGCGATCCCGACGACGTTCATCTACGATCGCAAAGGGAACCTTCGCACCAGCCATCGCGGCCCGATGAGCGAAGACGATCTCACCCAGATCCTCTTTCAGCTGTTGGCGGACAAGTAGCGGCCCGCGTTGTGCTTCCTTTCCGACGGGAAAGGAGGCCACATGGCTACGAATCAATACGAGAAGCGCGTCGATCAGTTGAACAGCTTCCTCCGCGGCGAGCTGTCCGCGGTCCAGACGTACGGCATCGCGCTCGACAAGATCGATCGTGGCAGCACGACGAGGCAGACGCTCGAGACCTGCCAGCTCTCGCACGCGCGCCGCGTCGCTGCGCTGACGCGGCGGATCGCGGAGCTCGGCGGCAAGCCGGCCGAGGGCTCGGGCCCGTGGGGCGCGTTCGCGAAGGCGGTCGAGCACTCCGCGTCGGTGCTCGGCGAGAAGACCGCGATCTCCGCGCTCGAGGAGGGCGAGGATCACGGGCTGCACGACTATCAGGATGATCTGGACAAGCTCGACGCCGATGCGCGCCAGATCGTCGTGACGGAGCTGCTCCCCGAGCAGCAGCGCACGCACCAGGCGCTGTCGACGCTGAAGAAGCAACTACACTAGCGGTGCGAAGAGCTCCGCGACCGGGAAGAGTCCGAAGATTCCTCCCGTGTGCACGAAGACGACGCGCTCGCCGAACCGGCGCGGATCGCGCGCCAGCTCGGTGACCGCGCCGTGGAACGCCTTGCCGGTGTAGACGGGATCGAGCACGAGCCCGTCTCGCCGGCAGACGTCGCGGATGGTCGCGAGCTCCTCGGGCCGCGACTTCGCATAGCCGAGCCCGACGTGGCCGTCGACGAGCTCGATGTCCGAGTCTCGGACAGTCGGCGCCTCGGGCCAGCGCGTCTTGAAGTCGGCGCAGATCGATCCGATCGCGCGCACGAAGTAGTCGCGGTCGTCGCAGACGTTCACGCCCGCGACCTTCGCGGGTAGGCCGTGCATCATCGCGCCGAGGATCAGGCCGGCGCCGGTGCCGCCCGAGCCGCACGCGTAGATGATGGTCGTGTCGCGCGCCGGCAGCGCCGCCAGATCGGCGCGCAGCTCCTCCGCGCACGCGACGTAGCCCCACGAGCCCATCGCGTTCGATCCGCCCTCGGGGATCACGTACGGCGCGCGACCACGCGCGCGGAGATCTTCCGCCGCGCGCGCCATGATCGCGTTGCGATCGCGCCAGTCGCTGCGCGCGATCCATTGAATCGTCGCGCCGGCGAGTCGATCGAGGAGGATGTTGCCGGTCGTCGCCGGCGGCTTCGACGGATCGTCGCAGCGCAGGACGAGATGCGACGCGAAGCCGAGCCGCGCCGCCGCGAGCGCGGTCGCGCGCGCGTGGTTCGACTGCTCGCCGCCGCACGTGATCACGGTGTCCGCGCGCAGCTCCTGCGCCTCGGCGAAGAGGAACTCGAGCTTGCGCACCTTGTTGCCGGAGAGCTCGACGCCGGTGAGATCGTCGCGCTTGATCAGCACCTCGACGCCGAGCGCGTCGCTCGTGCGCGGCATCGCGACGAGCGGCGTGCCCGCGCGCGCGAGCGAGACGCGTCGCGGATAGTGAACCTGCATGCGCGCATCGTACGCTCGCGCGATGCCCGAGGCATCGCGCCCCGCGAGGCATGATGCCCCGAGCCGCGAACGCGCAACACGCTGGAATGCGCCGCGCGCCTCGCGGCACATCGCGTGCAGCCCTCGGCGCCACCAACAAGGGAGTCAATGAACATGATCCGCAACATCATCATCGCGCTCGCGCTCGTCGTCCCCGCCACCGCTTTCGCCGACGCGGCGCCCGCGAAGGATGCCCCGAAGGCCGCCGACAAGGCCCCGGCCGCCGACAAGGCGCCGTCGACCGACAAGGCGCCCGCCGCGGACGCCTCGAAGGACAAGCCGGCCGCCGCGCCCAAGGCGAAGGCCGTGAAGAAGACGACCAAGGCGAAGGACAAGGACGCCGGCGCCGCCGCGGGCTCGGGCTCGGCCGCGAAGCCCTGAAATCAGATCCCATCCGGTGAACTAGAGGAGCCCGCTTCCCTCCGAGGCGGGCTCCTCGCTTTTTCGGCGGCGCAATGCGAGGCCCCCGTTGCGTGTTAGATCTGGGAATGGCCTCGCGGTCGCTCGTGCTCGCGTTGCTCGTCGCAGCGGCGCCCGCGTTTGCGGACGTGGCGGCGACGCCGCCCGTGAAGCCGATGGTCTCGAAGGGCTGGGCGAGCCCCGCCGCCGGGCCATCGCGCTCGGGCGCGCCCGAGATCATCTTCACGTTCGACGACGGCCCCAACGAGCCGACGACCTCGCTCGTCCTCGACGCGCTCGCGAAGCACCACATCCACGCGATCTTCTTCGAGAACGGTTGGCACTACGAGACCGCGCCCGAGGCGTCGCAGCGGATGATCGATCGCATCGTGCGCGAAGGGCACGTCGTCGCGAACCACACGCAGAACCACCTGCAGCTGTGCTCGGTGAAGGACGACGAGAAGCGCGCCTACGAGGTCGATCACTCGCACGATCTGCTCGAGCGCGTGTCGCGGCTGCCGATCCTCTGGTTCCGCACGCCGTTCGGCGCGCACTGCCCGCGCGTGCTCGAGCTGCTCGAACAGCGCCACCTCGATCACTTCCACTGGGACATCGACGCGCAGGAGTGGAAGCACCCCGACGCGAACCGCGCGGCGAAGTACATCATCCTGCACATCCAGAAGCTGCAGGACCGCGCGGTGATCCTGATGCACGACACCAAGGTCGCGACGACCAAGGCGCTGCCGATGATCCTCGACTGGCTCGACGCCGAGAACGCGCGGCGGGTCGCGAACGGGCGGCAGCCGATCCGGATCCTCTCGGGCTCGGATCTCGCGATCGAGCGCGCGGCGCCGGGGCTCGTCGATTGGCTGACCTCGACCGCGGATGACACCGCCGACGGCCTCGCGGATCAGGTTGCGGCGGCGCTTCCCTGAACCGTGCTAGGCTGCCGCGGCTCCGAGGCCGCTGCATGTTCCGAATTCGCCAGTCGTATCGAGAGGATGTCGATCAGATCCTCGCCGTCGCCGAGTACCTCGACACGGTGAACCTGCCCGCCGATCGCAAGGTGATCGAAGGGATCGTCGAGCTGTCGGAGAAGTCGTTCGCCGAGACGATCCCACCGCACGAGCGCGAGTACGTGTTCGTGCTCGAGGACGAGGCCAAGAAGAAGGTCATCGGCACGTCGATGATCCACGCGCAGCACGGCACGCGCCGCGCGCCGCACGTCTTCTATCGGGTCGAGAACGAGGAGCGCTACTCGTACACGCTCGATCGTCACTTCGTCCATCAGGTGCTGCGCATCGGCTACAACTACGACGGTCCGACGGAGATCGGCGGGTTGATCCTGTTGCCCGAGTACCGGCGCAACCCGGAGGCGCTCGGCAAGGCGCTCTCGTACGTGCGGTTCTTGTTCATCCGCATGCATCGTCCGGTGTTCCGGACGCGAATCTTGAGCGAGCTCCTGCCGCCGCTGCAGACCGACGGTACGAGCAAGCTGTGGGAGTCGCTCGGGCGACACTTCACGGGCCTGTCCTATCAAGAGGCGGATCTGCTCTCGAAGGACAACAAGGAGTTCATCGCGGCCTTGTTCCCCGACGATCCGATCCACACCGAGCTCTTGCCCGCCGACGTGCGCGCGCAGATCGGCGTCGTCGGTCCGGAGACCAAGGGCGTCGAGAAGATGCTGCGGCGGATCGGCTTCGAGTACGCGGGGCAGATCGATCCGTTCGACGGCGGCCCGCACTTCATCGCGGACACCGACGACATCACGATCGTGAAGGACTCGCGGCAGGCGGCGCTCACGGTGGTCGAAGACGCCGACGGCGAGCGGCCGTGGGCGATCCTCGCGGTCGAGCGCGCGGGCCAGAAGCCCGGCTTCCGCGCGACCGGCGCGCGCGTGATCCCGATGGAAGACGGATCGATCGGCGTCACCGAGGAGACGCGGCGCCGGCTCGGGGTCGAGCGCGGCGAGATGGTATGGCTCGCGATCGCGTAGCGTGGTTGATCGTGCTCGCGGCGTGTCGCGGCGCGGCGGCGGCGCCCGCGGCCGCGGAGCTCGGCGTGCCGGCGTCGTGGATCGAGCTGCCGAAAGTCGCCGAGACGATGCGCGGCGCGCACGTGACGGCGGCGGCGTGGGGCGATCCGTCGGCGGGCTGCTATCTCGTCGCCGCGAGCGCGCGCGGCGCGAAGGAAGACGCCGAGGACGCGCGCCACGCGCTGGCGTCGGGGCTGGGGCTGCCGGTCGGATCGCCGATCGATGGGGAGATCAAGGAGGCGGGGCTGCGCGGGAAGGTGCGCGGGTGGTCCGAGCCGGCGGGCGAAGACGATGTTGTCTCCACCGCGGTCGCGTGCGTCTACAATGATCGCGAGCCCGCGGCGTGCGCGGCGGCGTGCGACGCGGTATGGGCGAAGCTGACCCATCCGCCGGTGATCCCGTGAAGCGCGCAATCCTGATCTTCATGTTGTGCAGCGCCGCGGCGATCGCCGTCGCCGAGCCGACGTACGTGCCGCCGGCGCCGCGGCTCGAGGTGCCGACCGAGCCGATCCACATCCAGCCGATCGCGGTGCCGCGCGAGCAGCCGAAGCCGATCGACAAGCGGCCGTTCCTCGTCGCGGGCGGCGTGCTCGTGCTCGCGGCGCTGTTCGTGTGGAACCGCGAGCGCGCGCGCAAGCTCGAGGAAGAGCACGGACCGACGCCGCCGCGCGAGCGGCGGTGGCGCGTGAAGCAAGAGCCTGACGCCGACGCCGATGATCTCGCTTCCGCCGCCGAGCGCGAGGAGGACAAGCGATGAGTGAAGAAGCCCCCGCCGGAGTCGGCGAGCCGATCCTGATCGTCGACGACGAGAAGAACATCCGCCGCACGCTGCGCATGGTCCTCGAGGGCGACGGCCACGCGGTGCACGAGGCGGGATCGATCGCGGAGGCCGAGGGCGTGCTCGCGCAGGTCGCGGTCGATCTCGTGCTGCTCGACGTCAAGCTCGGCGAGGACAACGGCCTCGACTTCCTGCGCCGGCTGCGCGCGCGCGGCGAGGACGGCCGGGGCGACGCCGACATCCCGGTCGTGATGATCTCGGGCCACGCGACCGTCGACGACGCGGTGTCGGCGACCAAGCTCGGCGCGTTCGACTTCATGGAGAAGCCGCTCGACCGCAACCGCGTGGTCGTGACGGTGCGCAACGCGCTCGAGCGGCGCCGCATGTGGCGCGAGATGCACCAGCTGCGCCGCGCCGTCGACGCGCGCTGGGAGCTGCTCGGGCAGGCGCAGGTCATGAACGATCTGCGCCGGCAGATCGCGAAGGTCGCGCCGACGCGATCGCGCGTGCTGATCACCGGCGAGAGCGGCACCGGCAAGGAGCTCATCGCGCGCGCGATCCACAGAAATTCTACGGTCTCGGGCGGAGCGTTCGTCAAGGTGAACTGCGCGGCGATCCCGCCCGAGCTGATCGAGAGCGAGCTGTTCGGCCACGAGCGCGGCGCGTTCACCGGCGCGGTCGCGAAGAAGCGCGGCCTGTTCGAGGTCGCCGACGGCGGCACGATCTTCCTCGACGAGATCGGCGACATGGCGCAGAGCGCGCAGGCGAAGGTCTTGCGCGTCTTGCAGACCGGCGAGTTCACGCGCGTCGGCGGCGAGAAGAGCCTGCGCACCGATTGTCGCGTGGTCGCGGCGACCAACCGCGATCTCGAGCAGATGGTGCAGGCGGGGCAGTTCCGCGAGGACTTGTACTTCCGCTTGAACGTCGTGCCGATCCGATCGCCGTCGCTGCGCGAGCGCGCCGAGGACGTGCCGCTCCTGGCGGAGTCGTTCGTACGCGAGTGCTGCGACGAGAACGGCTTCGCCTACAAGCCGGTCGACGAGGACGTGATGCTTCGCTTGAAGCAGTACGAGTGGCCGGGCAACGTGCGCGAGCTGCGCAACGTCGCCGAGCGGCTCGTGATCATGAGCGACGACGTGATCCGCGAGCGCGATCTGCCGCCGTACCTCGGCGGGCCGCGCGCCGGCGCGGCCGCGCGGGCGTCGACCGCGCCGGTGACCGCGATCGATCTCGGCAAGTACGCGCAGAAGTCGCTGCGCGAGTTCCGCGAGGAGGTCGAGTCGGAGTTCATCCGCTTGAAGCTCGCGGAGTACGAATGGAACATCTCGCGCACCGCGCAAGCGCTCGGCATCGAGCGCACCAACCTGCACAAGAAGCTGCGCGCCCTCGGCATCCATCGCGGCGAGGGCAACGAAGGGGGAACACCGTGAAGCGTTTCGTCTTGATCTCGATCGTGATCGCCGCGTGCGGGAAGTCTTCGTCGAGCGGCGGCGGCGGCGGGGATGACAAGCCGGTCGACGTCGGCCCGGTCAACGCGGCGATCCCCGCGGCGTGGAAGGGCAAGATCGAGTTCACCGATCAGACCTTCGGCGACAAGCACGAGAAGTACGAGGCCGCGGCGCCGAAAGACTGGAAGTCGAGCTTCATGCCGGGCTCGTTCGAGCCCGACGGCGCGATGAAGGACGCGTTCGGCTTCGGCGCGCGCTACGAGGTCAGCGGCAATTGCGACGGCGACTGCGTCGCGAAGGACTGGCAGGCGACCGCCGACAAGGTCGAGTTCAAGCAGTTCACCGACGGCACGTCGAGCGCGAAGATCGTCAAGGACGAGAAGGGCGCGGGCTGGCGGCAGGTGATCGCCGAGGGCGGCGACAACACGTACATCGTGCGCGCGTGGTGGGTCGACGGCGCGAAGCGCTACAACGCGTGCCGCGCGACGCTCGGCAAGGAAGCGAAGGACCTGGTGCCCGCGTTCGTGGCGGCGTGTCAGACCGCGAAGGCCAAGGAATGAGCAAGGGCCGCATCCTCGCCGTCAAGTGGGGCGTCAATCCCAACTCGTCGAGCTTGGGTGTCGATGTCACGTTCCTCTTGTTCGGCGCGGCGGCGCTCGCGGCGGTGACGCCGATGATCGGCGCGCTGATCCGATGGCGTAAGCGGTGAGCGAGCGGCGATCGCGCATCGAGCACTTCGGCGCGATCGTGCAGCTCGCGCGCCCGCGGGCGCTGGTGTTCGTCGATCGCGCGCGCGCGCGATCGCTCGGGCTGCGCGGCGGCGCGGCGTGGGATCAGCGCGGCACGCTCGGCGATCGCACGCTGTCCGCGCCGCTCGAGGCGCATCTGCAATTGACGAATCGCTGCGAGGTCGGCTGCACCGGGTGCTACACCGGCGCGTCGCCCGAGGGCGCGCCGCGCGAGTGGGGGCTCGTCGAGTGGAAGCGCGCGATCGACGAGCTCGCACGCATGGGCGTCTTTCATCTCGCGCTCGGCGGCGGCGAGAGCGCGACCTTGCCGTGGCTCGGCGAGATCGCGGCGCACGCGCGCGCGCGCGGGATGATCCCGAACCTGACGACGAGCGGCCTCTACGGCCTCGACACCGTGCTCGCGTACGCGCCGCTGTTCGGGCAGATCAACGTCTCGCTCGACGGGCTCGGCGCGACGTACGCGAAGGTCCGCGGCGTCGACGGCTTCGCGCGCGCCGACGCGGCGCTCGCGGCGCTGCGCGCGATCAAGAAAGAGATCGGCATCAACGTCGTCGTCACGCGCCACAACTTCGACGAGCTCGGCGCGATCTTCGCGTACGCGCGCGCGCGTCGCCTGAGGGAGGTGGAGCTCTTGCGCCTGAAGCCGAGCGGCCGCGGCGCCGCGGCGTACGCGTCGCTCGCGTGCACGCAGGCGCAGCACCGCGCGCTCTTGCCGAGCATCCTGGCGGGCGCGCGGCGGCACAAGCTGCGCGTGCGCGTCGACTGCTCGTACGTTCCGATGATCGCGCATCACGCGCCTTCTCGAGATCTGCTCGCGTCGCTCGCCGTCTACGGCTGCACCGCCGGCGACTTCCTCGTCGCAGCGAAGGCGACCGGCGCCGCGACCGCGTGCAGCTTCGCGCCGCCCGATCCGCTGCGCCCGCGGATCGATCAGCTCGCGAGCCACTGGGAGCGACCGGACGCGTTCGCGCTCAACCGCGGCTGGCGCGCCGCCGACGAGCCGTGTCGATCGTGCACGTATCACGCGCTCTGCCGTGGCGGCTGCAAGGTCGTCTCCGCGCACAGCGGCGACGCGCGCGCGCCCGATCCCGAATGCCCGCGCGTCGTCGATCACCGACGTCGCGTCGTGCGTCTGCCGGTCGTCACCGGGGCGTAGCCGCGACGACGATCGCGCTCTGCGCATCGAGCCTGAAGCGGATCGTGCCGTCGTCGAGCTCGAGCGGCTCCGGCGACGACGCGCCGGTCCACGATCCGTCGTCGGCGATCGCGGCGCCGCCGAGCGTGACGCCGTCGGTCGAGTCGATCGCGGGCGCCTGCAAGCGCCAGCCGACCGCCGATGACGCGCCGAACGGGATCGCGATCACGCGCGGCTCGCTCGCCTTGTTGATGATCGTGACGCGCACGGTGCCGGCTGCATCGACGGTCGCGTACGCGGTCATGTCCTCGGCGCCGCCGAGCGAGACGGGCACGAGCCGCCCGCGCCCGCCGAGCGCGAACGCGGCCATCGCGTAGCCGAGCGGGCGCGCGTGATATCCGGCGGGAGAAGACACGAACAGCGAGTACGTCGTGCTCGATCCCGACACGTGATCGCCGGTGTGGAAGTCGACGCCACGCGCGTCGTGCGCCGCCCACCAGTAGAGGTAGTCGAGCCCCCAGAGCGACGACGCGAACGCGTCGCTCGCGCCGATGCAGCCGCCGTTGTAGTAGCTGTTCGTCTCCGAGATCCGGAAGCCGCCCGACGGCGCGGTCGCGCCGGCGAAGCCGTCGTGGTTCGCCTGGTACTCGTCGAGCAGCCCCGCCGACAGCAAGCGCGATCGCGCCTCCGCTGCGTCGCAGGTCGTGCCGTTGCCGCCGAAGTATTCGTGCACGGTCGTCTCGACCGTCACCGCGCCGCGATCGGTCGCGAACATGTCGATCCAATCGGGGAAGCCGCCGAACACGTCGGGCCCGCACCAGCTCGCAGGAGCGCCGACCGCGGCGACGTACGCATCGAACGCGTCGCGATACGGCGCGTACGTCGTGAACGCGCTGGGCTCGTTGCCGACGACGAAGCACTCGATGCGCGCCGCGTCGCGCGCCAAGATCATCTTCGCGGTCGAAGCCGCCGACGCCGCGTCGTAGTCCTTCAAGCGCAGCGTGTACATCACCGGCACGTCGACGAGATCCGCGAACCCGAGCGCCGCGACGATGTCCGCATCCGCCGGTAGCGGCCCGCGGTCCGCTTCGTTCCCGCCGATCCGCAGGTGATGGATCCCGAGCGTGCCGAACATCGTGACGAGCGGCGCGTTGTCCGCGCGGAAGTACGCGCCGCCGATCAAGGCCGACGTCTCGTAGCTCGCGCCCGCGAAGTCATGCGCGATCGACGCCCCCGGATGAGCGAGATCCACGCCGACGACGACATCCTCGTGTGCGCCGCCGCATGCGGCCGCGCACACGAGGATCACAGCCATGCGCACGTTGCCATCGTAGCCCGCCCGCACCTGATGTAGAACGCTGACGTCGTGCGCGTACGGCCCTGGCACATCCTGTTGGCGACCTGGATCGTCGTCGTCTTGTACGCGTTCCCCGGCTACATGAACTGGGACTCCGGCGCGCAGCTCTGGCAGGCGCGCACGAAGCATTACGGCGATTGGTACCCGCCGCTGATGGCAGTGCTCTGGCGCTACCTCGATCGGATCGTCGGGGGTCCGATCCTCATGATGCTCGCGCAGACCGGCGCGTTCCTGTGGGGCCTGTACGCGATCCTGGAGACGCGCTTCGAGGCGCGCACCGCCGCGACGATCGCCGCGGTGCTGATGCTGTTCCCGCCGATCCTCACACCGATGGCCGCGGTGTGGAAGGACGCGCAGATGGCCGGCTACTTGATGGCAGGCTTCGCGCTCGCGCTGCGTCCGAGCCGCCGCGCGCGGATCGCCGGCGTGCTGCTGCTCGCGCTCGGCACCGCGATGCGCGACAACGCCGCCGCCGCGCTGCCGCCGCTGTGCCTCTTGATCTGCGGCGCGTGGGGCTTCCGCTCGCGCATCCGCGCGTTCTTCGCGGCGGTCGGCTTGTGCGTCGGGATCGTCGTCGCGGTCGGCGTCACCAGCTTCGCCGTCACCGTCGAGCACGCGCACCCGTGGTACCGGACCGTCGCGATCATGGACATGGCGGGCACGATCTGCCACGCGGATCCGATGGACGATCGCGAGCTCGGCGAGCTGCTCGCCGGCACCGGGCGCATCGACACGACCCACCTCCACGACAAGATCTGCTCGCTCTACAACACGCGCGTGTGGTTCGCGCTCAGCCAGGGCGACGCGCACTACTGGAACGATCCGGTCGATCGCTACGAGCGCAGCGCGCGGCTCCACGCGTGGTGGCAGATCGTGAGCGAGCACCCGGTCGCGTATCTCGAGCATCGCGCGGCGGTGATGGCGGAGCTGCTCGGTCTCACCGATCAACCGATCTGGGAGCCGGTCTGCCAGACCGTGAACCCCAACCCGAACCACAAGGACGAGCTGCACCACGACTTCTCGCTGTCGATCTATCAGCGCGTGCTCGGCGCGTGCTTCGTCTGGCTCGGCACGACGTTCGTGTATCGCCCGTGGATCTACGCGGTGCTGTCGCTGATCTTCCTCGGCTGGGCGGTGATCGCGCGCGATCGCTTCGTGCTCGCCGTCGCGGGCAGCGGCCTCCTCTACGAGGCGAGCTACTTCATCGTCACCGCGGCGCCCGACTTCCGCTATTCGCACTGGATGGTGACGTGCACGTGCATCACGGCGGCGACGATCTTCGTCGAGCGGCTGCGCGCGCGTCGAGCAGCGAGCGCATCCCCGCCAGCGTGAACATCGTGAACATCCAGTGCGAGTACCGGTTGTCGGGCGACGGCGCGACGACCAGGTAGCTCAGCTCGTAGAGCAAGCCGCTCGCGAGCAGCGCGAGCTCGCCCGTGCGCACGAGCACGCCGCACACGATCAACGCGAGCACGGTCGCCCAGAAGTACAGGTACGGGCGGAACATCCGATCGTTCATGTGGCGATCGAGCCACTTCTGCTCCCAGCGCTGGAACGCCGCCGGCTTCGCGTCGTGGTGGAGGATCGGGATCCACATCGGGTCTTCGGTGATGTTGTGATAGACCGACGACCACAGCTCCTCGTCGCCTTGCTTCGAGCCGAGCAGGTGCCAGAAGACGCGACGGCGGTGCGTGAAGTACGCGCGCGGATGGCCGAACACCATGCGCCGCCACGCGCGCGCGATCGCGGCGCGCTGCTCGTCGGTCGCCGGCGGATCGAAGATGCGTTGATCGCCGTGGGTCAGGTACCACCACGTGCGCGGGTTGTAGGTCGCGTAGATCTGCTGATAGAGGTGATCGTGGATCGCGAGCGGGCAGCCCTCGAGCTCGTCGCGGATCTCGTCGTCGGAGGCGGGCCCGAGCTCGCGGATCGTGCCGGAGAGGTCCATCAGCGCGAGGCTCGACGACCACGGGTACTGATGCTCGTCGGTGAGCAGCTCGCCGAGCCAGCTCGACGAGAAGAACAGCGCGATCGTGATCAGCGCGGTGACGCCGAGCCGCTTCCACCAGCGCATCGGCAGCCGCAAGGCATAGAAGACGAGCGGGGCGATCGCGGCGGCGGCGTTGTAGCGCATGCCGCACGCGACGAAGAGGCACGCGTACCCGAGCCCGCGGATGCGCCGGCGCGGCGAGATGATGAGCGCCGCGCCCATGACGAGGTAGCCCGCCATCTGCGAGTCCTTCCAGATCACGGCCATCGTCGTCGCGACCGGCGGGAACAGACACACGATCACGGCGGCGATCGCGGCGGTGCGGGGCGTCGCGACGCGCGCGAGGAGCAGATGGACGCCGAAGAAGAAGAGCGCGCTCTGCACGAGCAGCATGCCGAACGGGCCCGTGATGAACAGCTCGAGGAGCGCCCACTCGTACGCCATCAGCGGCGGGTGCCAGTCGGTGAAGTGGAACGCGCGCGCTTGGTTGAGCTGATCGACCGAGTCGGTCGACATGTAGCCGGGGTAGGCGTAGACGAGGAAGAACGCCCAACCGACGAGGACGATCGTCGTCGGCTCGATCGTGATCCTGATCCGCCGCAGTCGCTCGAGCACCGCGGCGGACTCTATCAGCGGTAGTGGACGACGATCGCGCTCATCGGATCGATCGTGAAGGTGTTGCCGATCGATTCCGCTTCGCCGAACGTGACGGAGGTCGCGTCGATCGCGGGGGCGGTGACGCGGTGGGCGTCGACGGGATCGAGCTCGGCGAGGTGGAGCGTGCGCGGGCCGTCGGCGGTCGAGATGATCGTGAGCGCGATCGTGCCGTCGTCGGTGACGACCGCGTACGCGGTGAGATCCGTGGTGTCGATCGTGACCGGGATCGTGCGCCCGTGCGAGCCGAGCTCGAACGCCATCACCGCGTACGCGAGCGGACGGATCGCGTAGCCGCTGCCGTCGGTGACGAACAGCGGATAGGTCGTCGTCGCGCCCGAGACGTGATCGCCGGTGTGGAAATCGATCCCGATCGCGCCCGCGCGCGCCCACCAGTGCAGGTAGTCGAGGCCCCACAAGGTCGACGCGAACGTGTCGCTCGCGCCAGGCGCGCCGCCGTTCGCGAAGCTGTTGGTCTCGTCGATGCGATACGTGAGGTGCGCGGCTTCGATCGCCGGCGCCCACGCGTCGTGCTCGTGCGCGTAGGCGTCGCGGATCGCGGGCGACAGCAGCTTCGCGCGCGCGTCGGCGGGCGCGATGCCCTGGCCGCCGCCGCCGAAGTACTCGTGGATCGTGATCTCGGCGATCGTGCCTCGCGGCGCGAAGTCGGTCGCGTACTGCGTGACGTAGTCCGGCGGCAGCGCGTCGGGACCGCAGTAGCGCGCGCGCGCGTCGGCGATCGTGTCCATGTACGAGGTGACGATCGTGCGGTAGTCGGCGTACGCGGCGTAGTGATCGGGCTCGTTGCCGATCGAGAAGCACTCGAGGCGCGCGGCGTCGCGATCGAGCATCGCGTGCGCGATCGCCGCGGCGCCGTCGGGATCGATCGTCTTCGCGCGCAGCGTGTAGATGAGCGGGACGTGCGAGGCGTCGGCGAACGCCAGCAGCGCATCGATGTCGCCGGCGGCCGGCAGGTCGCCGACGTCCGCCTCGTTGCCGCCGATGCGCAGGTGGCGCAGGCCGAGCTTCGCGAACGTCGCGAGCAGCGGCGCGTTGTCGGCGCGGAAGTACGCGCCGCCGATCACCGTCGAGGTCTCGTAGCTCGCGCCCGCGAAGTCGTCGGGGATGCGCGCGCCCGGATGATCGCGATCGATCGTGATCTCGACCACGGGCGCGCTCGTCCCGCAGGCCGCGAGCAGCGAAAGAAGCGCGATGCGCACGCCGTAGTATGCGACAACGGATGTGATGAGGTTCGTGATCGCGCTCGCGTTCGCGGCCGCCGCGTGCGGCTCGGACGGCCCGGTCCATTGCCCGTCGGTCCCGATCGACTTCACGGGTCACGCGTATGACGGCTGCGACGTCGTCGACTGCCAGCACGCCTGCGACCTCTACTGTGAGGGCATCTCGTGTCCGAAGCTCGACTGCCACGACTCGGATCAGTGCCGGATCGATTGCACGAACAGCGGCACCTGCCCCTTCGTCGACTGCCGCGGCGGCGGCTCCTGCTTCATCGACTGCGATCGCGCGATCGCGTGCGAAGCCGACTGCAGCGGCGCCCAGGACTGCAGCTCCAACTGCAACGGCGGCGCGCAATGCCTGCTCCACTGCGACGGCGCGGTGGCCTGCAAGTTCAACGATTGCCCTTCGCCGGTGTCCTGCCCGAGCAACGTCATCGCGTGTAACCGTCCATGCCCCGGATGAGCCCAGCGTGGTACAACGGCGCGCATGAAGACGGTGTTCATCATCAGTGACGCGACCGGCGAGACGGCCGAGCGCATGGTGCGCGCCGCGACGCTGCAGTTCGAGGTGCCGTGCAACGTGCGGACGTATTCGCGCGTGCGGCTCGAGAACGAGTGCGAGGAGATCATCGCGAAGGCGGCGGAGCTGCACGCGCTGGTGGTCTTCACCGTCGTGAACGCGGAAGAGCGCGACCTGATCGCGAAGATGGTCGAGCGGTACAACGTCGAGGCGGTCGATCTGATCGGCGCCTTGATCTCGAAGCTGGCGACGTTCCTCGAGGCGAAGCCGGCGGGCGTGCCCGGTTTACTGCACACGATCACCGAGGACTACTTCCGCCGCATCGAGGCGGTCGAGTTCGCGGTCAAGAACGACGACGGCGCGGAGCCGCGCAACCTGCCGAAGGCCGACATCGTGCTGGTCGGCATCTCGCGTACGTCGAAGACGCCGCTGTCGACGTACCTCGCGCAGCGTGGCTTGAAGGTCGCGAACGTGCCGCTGGTGCTCGGGATCGATCCGCCCGAGGAGCTCGCGCAGGTCGACGAGCGAAAAGTCTTCGGCTTGATCATCAACCCCGACTCGCTGATGCGCATCCGCCAGGCGCGCCTCAAGCACCTCGGCATGCCGACCGACTCGAGCTACGGCGCGCGCGCGCACATCGACAGCGAGATCAACTTCGCGCGCGAGATCTTCCGCAAGCACTCGAACTGGCCGGTGATCGACGTGACGAACCGCGCGATCGAGGAGACCGCGGCGGACATCCTGCGCATCTACCAGGAGCGCCTGGGCCTCTGAGTGTGGGGATTCGGCGCGACGCCCATGCAACGGTTCGCGCAGGCGATGGGCCGGCGCGATTGGCGTGACGCCGAGCTCGCGGCCGAGAAGATCGACGCGGCGAAGCTGCCCGAGCGCGAGCGCGCGCTGTTCGCGCACCTGCGCGGGAAGCTCGAGTGGGCGCGCGGGCGGTTGGACGCGGCGATCGAGCGCCTGCGCGAGTGCACGACGCTCGCGTCGTCGTCGCGCGCGCCCGAGCTGCACGTCATGAACGTCGCGGCGATGGCGGCCGTGCTGCTCGAGCTCGGACGCATCCGTGACGCGGACGCGGTGATCGCGTCACTGCCGCCGGCGTCGCGCGGGTGCGCCGAGGCTCACCGCGCGTTCCGTCGCGTGCGCGACGACGAGCTCGGCGACCTGCGCGTGCGCGAGGACGCGACCAAGGATCCGATCGAGCGCGTCTTGATCGCGTGGGCGTGGGAGCGGCGCGGCGACGCCGCGCGGATGCAGGAGCTGATCGCGGGCACGCGCGTGCCGGACGATCTCGCGACGATGTATCCGAGCATCTGGGCGTGGCTGGGGGCGAAGCTGCCGTGAGTGACGAGCTGATCCCGCAGGCGCGCGTGGGCGAGGTGCGGCGACCGCCGGATCGCAAGGCGGCGGAGCGCAATGCGTCGGTCGCGGTCGGCGCCGGGCTCGCGGCGTGGATGATCAGCACGGATCCGATCCTGGGCAGCGTGTTCGTCGCGTCGTTCGGCGGTTGGTACGCGTGGCAGTGGCGCAAGCGCGCGCGATGGGCGGAGCACTGGACGCGCGACTGGACCGAGATGCGGCGCTCGCTCGCGGCGGGTGAGCTCGCGCGGGCGGAGGCGGTGCTCGCGGGGCGCGAGAAGATCTCGATCGGCGGCGTCGATCGCGCGCTGCTCGCGTACGTGCGCGGACAGATCGCGTGGGCGCGCGGCGACCTCGACGGCGCGATCGCGTCGTTCACGCAGGCGGCGAAGGGCATGCCCGTGCCGGTCCGCGGTTACGAGGTCTTCCACTGGCGCGTGCAGTTCCATGTCGTCGATGTCTTGCTCGAGCGCGGGCGCCACGACGAGGTGAAGCCGTACGTCGAGCGCGCGCGCAAGGCGCCGAGAGACGGCGAGTGGCGGCGCTTTCACCTCGGCCTCGACGCGATCCTCGCGCACGCGCACGATCGCCCCGACCAGCTCGGCGATCTCGACGCGCGCACGCGCGAAGCGCGCGAGCTGAAGGACGGCATGAGCCTCGCGGTGATCGCGTGGGCGCACGAGCGTCGCGGCGACGACGCGATCGCGTTGTATGCGGAGGCGGCGGCGATCGTCGTGCCGAAGCGCGAGATCTGGATGAAGCGGTACCCGTCGTCGTGGGCGAAGCTCGAGGCGAAGCTCACGTGAGCGACGACGAGCGCCCGCTGCCCGCGATCCGCCTCGCGGATCGCCTCGACAAGCTCCGCCCGGGCGAGATGGTCGCGGTCGGACGCGACGGCAACGTGCTCGATCGGCGCACGCGCGTGCGCCGCGCGATCCTGCCGCTCGCGATGATCGGCGCGTTCTCGACGTGGGCGATCATCACGGCGCCCGTGGTCGGGATCGCGTACGTCGCGTTCGTCGGCGGCTGGATCGGCCTGACGATGCGGTGGGCGCGATCGATCAACAAGATCGGCCGGCTGATCCGCGCGCAGCGCTTCGACGACGCCGAGCGCGCGATCGCCGCGCTCGAGCAGCGCGGGCGGCGGGACAAAGGGATCGCCGCGTTCTATCGCGCGCTGCTCGCGCAACATCGCGGCGACTCCGAGGCCGCGGTCGTCGCGGCGCGCGCGTGCGAGCAGATCCTCACGTCGCCCGACAAGCGCACGTACTACGCGTACTGGGCGAACGCGTTCGTGCTCGCGGGCGCGCTCTACGAGCTCGGGCGCGTCGACGAAGCCAAGGCCGCGCACGAACGCGCGAACCGCGCGCCCGACGGCGAGTTCTATCGGCACATGAAGCGCGGCCTCGAGGCGCAGCGCGCGTTCGCGACCGGGCGTCACGAAGAGCTCGGCACCGACGACGACTTGCACGATCGCGTGCGCGAGGCGCTGCGCTACAACCACACGGGCCTGACCGTCGCGCTGCTCGCGTGGGCGTACGATCAGCGCGGCGACGCGGAGATGGCGTCGCACCTCGCGGGCGAGGTCGGGTCGCGATGCATCTACGGCCTCGAGTCGATCGAGCGGATGCATCCGCGCGTGTGGGCGTGGCTCGGGCCGAAGATCCCTTCGCAGGACGAAGCATGAGCGACGCGAAAGATCTCCCGTCGCTGCGCCCGGGACAGCGGATCTTGATCGCGCGCGACGGGCGCGTCGTGTCGGGCGCGTCGCACCGGCGGCGAATCCTGGCGATCCGCGTGCTCGCGGGCGCCGCCGCGGCGTCGCTGGCGGTGCTCAACCCGGTCGTCGGGATCCCGCTGATCGCCGGCGTCGCGATCCCGACGATCGCGGTCGTGCGGTGGAGCAGGCAGCTGCGCGCGGCGCTGCGGCTCGCGCTCGACGATCGTCTCGACGAGGCGTCTCGCGCGCTCGACGCGCTCGGCGCGCCGTTGCTCGTGCGATCGCGTCGGCTCGCGAACGTCGCGCAGCTGCGGTCGTTCATCGCCGAGCGCCGCGGCGATCTCGCGGCCGCGGTGGCGCACGCCGACGACTGCGCGCGCCTCCTGCCGTCGCCGCGCAAGGGCTACTCGATCGTGTACTGGACGAACCAGTACAACCGCGCGCACTGGCTGATCGAGCTCGGCCGCACCGACGACGCGCGCGCGCAGCTCGCCGCGTGCGGGCGCGCGCCCGGCGGCGAGTGGTATCGCGTGCAGTATCGCTTCCTCGTCTTGCACGCGGCGTTCGCGAAGCTCGCCGAGCTCCCCGACGACGACAAGCTCGGCGACTGGCTGCGCGACGCGCTCCGCTACAACCACACCGGCGGCACGCTCGCGCTGCTCGGCTGGGCCTTCGAAGCGCGCGGCGACGCCGACGCCGCGCAGCTCGCCTACAGCGAAGCTCCTTCGCGCTTCTTGAAGGGCCCCGCGTTCTTCGCGCGCGGCTACCCCGCGCTGTGGAAGACGCTCGGCCCGAAGCTCGACGCCGCGACCGCCGCCGCCGAACAGATCAACTAGTGGTTGGTCGGATTCGGCCAGCGCTGGAGGAACCATTGGGTTCCCCAACGCGCGCGATCCAGCTGCCCATCGATCAGGTTGGCGGGCGCGTCGCCCCGCAGCCCCGCCGCCTGATGGCGCGCTTGCGCGAGATAGGTCGGGAACGCGCGCTCGAAGGCGCGCTGGTAGACCTCTTCGCCCATGTGTCGATGCAGGACGACGGCGCGCACCTGCGCCTCGGTGACATGGTGCTCGCGCGCGATCCGCGCGACATCTCCGCGCGCCGCGTGCGTGCCGGCCTGACCCGCGGCGCCGCTGAGCGCGACGCTCGCGTCGCCGAACGCCGCCGTGTAGGCGAGACAGTAGTTGTACAGGTGGATCGTCGCGAGGTTCCCGTACCGAACGATGTCGTCGGCCTGGCGAGCCGCATCGGCGAGCACGTAGGCGCAGCCGGCCGCGGCAAGGCCGCCGGCGACGGCGGCGAGGATCGGCGCGGCGAGCGCCGTCTCCGCGCCGATCGCGGCCGCTTCGCCACCCTCTCCGAGGGCCGTGGCGGTCTCGGTCGCCGTCGTCGCGGTGGCGGCGGCGTCCTCGGCGGCGCCTTCCGCGGCGCGGAGGCCGAGGCGCTCGAGGATGCGCGCCCACGGCGGTGTCCACTCCACCTCGAGCGCGAGGTGCGAGTGGCGCGCGCTCGCGTTGCTCCGGAAGTGCTCGCGGAAGGCTGCGGGCAGCTGATCCCAGATGGATCCCGCTTCGACGACAGCGTGCAGCGTCACGCTCGGGGGCTGGATACGCAGGTGGCGCCCCGCCTCGCCGCGAAGCAGATCGAAGTCGAGGCTGAACTGAAACGGTCCGATGTGGAGCGCGCCGGTCCGGAGACCCGCGACCAGGTGCGTGCCTTCGTGATCCTGCGTGAGACGAAACGAATCGGCGAACGCACGACAGTCCGGCGCGAGCCAGTCGCGCAGGAAGCCGGTCGCGTTGACCGCACCGGTGTTGTGGTGGCCGGCGTGACCATGCCCGACGGTGAGCTCGGTCTCCGCGCCCGACGTCGAGACCGCGCCCGGCCGCTGCGCCGGCTCCGGTGCGGCGTTGGTGATCACGCCGACGAGCGCGCCCTTGATCCGGAACGTGCCCCACTCCTCGGTCTCGATGTCATGGGTGTCGAGGAACTCGGTGCCTTCTTCGACTCCACTCGTCATCGGCTCGGTCTCGTGCTCCTCGCCGCGTTCTTCGCCCCGCGGAGCCGGACGCCGCGGATGTGCCACGTCATGCGCGATGTCATCGTCCTGGTTGCGTTGGACGGCGGGGCCGCCGGAGGCGCCGCGGTGCGAGAACGGATCGAGCAACGCTTGCGCGCTGTCGCCGCGGACGACGAGATCGGCGACCGCGTCGGCGTGTTGCTCGTACGAATCGCCGGCGCGACCGACGCCGCCGGCGAGCCGCACGCCGCCGCGTTGTTGCACGACGTGGGCGGCCTCGTGCGCGGCGGTGTGGAGATCGGGAGAGCCCGCGAACGCGACGTCGTCACCGGTGGCGTAGGCGCGCGCGCCGATCGCGGCGGAGGCTTCGGCGGCGGCGCCGCCGGTGTGCGCGCGGACGCCGCTGACGTCGTGGTGGCCGAAGGACGCCTGGATCCGATCGAGATGGGGCAGCGGCGAGCCCGCGCCGGCGACGCCGCGCGCCGCGTGCGCGTGGACGTCGCCGCCGGTGAGATCGCCGCGCGCTTGCACGGGCGCGCTCATCTCCGCGAGCAGCGCGCGCGCGATCGAGCGCACCGAGGGCGCCATGCGCGAGGTCGCGGTCGCGCGGCCGGGTGCGCCCGAGGAAGGCGCGGTGGGCGCGAGTGGCGCCGAGGAGGAACGAGCATCGCGGGTGTCGCTCACGAGGTGACTCCTGGAATGGGGATCGCGCCGAGCGCGCCGGTGACCGCAGACGCGGCGCCGCCGAGGCCGGGGATGAGTTGCACGAGCATCTGGACGAGCTGGGTGCGCGCGGCTTCGTCGATCGGAAGCGATGCGAGCAGTGCTTGGAGCGGCCCGGGCAGCGCGGGCGCCGCCGGCGCCGCGGCGGCGCCGGTCTCCTCGCGTTGCACCGCCGCGCCGCCCGCGGAGCCGCGATGCGCGAACGGATTCAACAGCGCCTCGGCGCTCTCGCCGCGCACGACGAGCTCCGCGACCGCGTCGGCGTGACGCTCGAAGTCGTCGCCGGCGGCGCCGATGCCGCGCGAGAAGCGCACGCCGCCGCGTTGCTGCACGACGTGCGCGGCCTCGTGCGCGGCGAGCCGCAGATCCGGCGCCGACGCGAACGCGACGTCATCGCCGGTCGCGTAGGCGCGCGCGCCGAGCTCGGCCGCCGCCGCCGCCGCCGCGCCACCGACGTGGGCGCGCACGCCGCCCACGTCGTGATGTCCGAAGGAAGCTTGGATCCGATCGAGGTGCGGCAGCGCGGCGCCGCCCCCGTCGACGCCGCGCGCCGCGATCGATTGCACGGGCGCGCCCTCGGTGAGGCCGGTGCGCAAGACCGCGGCCATCGCGCGCGCGATCGCGTGCGCCGACGGCGGCATGTGCTGCGTGAGCGAGACGCGCCCCGGCGTGCCGCGCGCGGGCGCGTCGTCGGAGGATCGCTCGTGCGCGGACGAGCGCCGCAGGTCGTCGAAGATCGCCATCACGACCCCCGCAGCTGTGTGTCGGGCACCGGACACGAGATCGTCAGGTAGTTGCCGTTGGGTGCACGAAGGCGAGCAGCGAACATCGTTCCTCCTGCCTTCGACGAAGAGCACGGCCCGTGCCGCGTGGAAGCCTGCGAGGGATCAGGGGCTGCGCCGACGGGTTGCTCCGATCCGGCGCAGCGCTGCGCACGATCGGCTCAACGGGCGTGAGCCGACAGCCAGCCGTCCATCTCGGCGAGCCACGGGACCGCCTCGCTGTCGAACGGCGCGAGCGATGCGGTGACGGCGCGCCCGTCGCGGACCCTCGCGATAGCGGCGGCGCGGTCGCGACCGAGCTGCCACTGCGCGCGACCGGCCTCGTAGTCGGCGACCGCGGCGTCGGCGTCGGAGCCTGCCTTGCGCAGCACCGGCGCGGCGGCGTCCGCGAGCGGGAACGCGAGGTCGTAGCGGCCGGCGTCGTTCGCGTAGCGCGATGTGATCGCCATCTCGGTCGCGCGGATCGGGCTGTCCTCGGGGAGGAGCGCGTCGAAGATCGCGACCGACTTCTGCGACAGCGCGAGCGCGCGCGCGTGGTGCAACGCCCTGTGCTGGACGTTCGCCTCGAGCTCGTAGACCTCGGCGATCGACGTGTGCTGCGCTCCGTAGACGCGCTCCAGGATCGCGCGCGCCTGCTCGAGCTCGGCCATGGCCTCGTCGACGCGGCCGCGGCTCAGCATCACGCCGGCGATCTGTCGGTGCGTCTGCGCGACCTGCCAGTGATCGTCGCCGAGCTTTGCGCGGTAGAAGGCGAGGACGTCGCGGAGCATCGGCTCGGCCTCGTCGGGCTTGCCCATGAGCTGCAGGTTCTCGGCGAGCGACGCGCGATCCTGCGCGAGCTCGGTCGAGTCGGGCGCGAGCCGCTCGCGGATCGCGATCGCCGCGCGGTAGTGCTGGTTCGACGCGTCGTAGTCGTTGGCGTCCGCGGCGATCTTGCCGAGCGACGACTCCGCCATCGCGATGTCGGGATGATCGTCGCCGTAAGCGGCGTGCAGGATCGCGATCGCGCGCACGTCGAGGTCGAGCGCCTCCTGGTAACGGCCCATCGCGTTCAACACGTTCGCCTCGGTGACCATCGCGCGGCCGACGGCGGGGTGCTCGTCGCCGAGCAGCCGGTCCAGCTCGACCGCGCGCCGCACCTCGCCGAGCGCGGCGTCGTAGCGATCGAGCCTGCGCAGCGAGATCGCGAGGTTGTTGTGCAAGGTCGCCGCCCAGATCGTGCCGTCGACGTGGGCCTCGGCCTGGGCGGTGAGGGCGCGCTCGAACAGCGCGCGCGCATCCTCGTACTTGCCGCGCCGCCCGGCCAGGATGCCCTCGGCCTCGAGCAGGCGGGCGCGGAGGAGCGGATCGCCGACCTTCGGCGCGGCGGCGTCCGCGAGCGCGTCGATCGCGGTGGCCTCGTCGAGGCGGCCCAGCCACTGCAACGTGAGGCTGGTCCGGATCCAGAGGTCGAGCTGCAGCGCGGTCGCGCCGATCGCCGCCGCGTCATCGCCCGCTTCTCGGAACGCGTCGACGGCATCGGCGTACTTGCCGAGCTCGCTGAGCGCGCTGCCACGCACGAGCAGCGCCTCCGCGACCAGCGCGCGATCGCCGGCGCGGTGCGCGGCATCGAGACCGCGCGTGGCCGCATCGATCGCGGCGGGCTCGGCGCCCGTCGCGTGCGCGGTGCGCGCCTGCGCGATCTCCCGGCGCGCCCGCTCGGCGTCACCGCCCTGCACCGTCGAGACGGCGGCGAGGTGGCCGAAGTCCGCGCACTCCGCGACCGGCGCGAGCGCGATCATGAGCTTGTCGGCGTGCGCCGCGAGCGCGGCGTCGGGGTGCAGCAGGCGAGTCGCGAGATCGCCGAGCGCGCGCCGGCGATCGTCGAGGCACGCGCGCTGGTGCGCGATCGTCGCGGCCGCGGCGCCTTCGCCGTCGCCCGCCTCGCACACCGCGCGGCGCGCGCCGATCCAGGCGCCCGCGTAGCGATCCAGCTCCTTGGTCAGCGCGCTCGACGCGGCGGGCGCGTAACCGAGCCCGAGCTGCTCGAACGCGCGGTTCACGCGCGCGCGAACCGACGGGTCCCACACGCCGTCCAGCTCGCGGGCGACGCCGCTGCAGTCGGGGCCGCGCGCACCGCCGCGCGAGATCGCGATCGCGAGCCCGGCGCCGGCGAGGACGACCGCAACGCCGGCGATCCACGGCGCGCGTCGGCGCGGGCCGTCGAGCGCGGCGAGCAGCGCGTTCATCGAGGAGAAGCGCGCGGACGGATCGGCGGCGAGGCCGCGCGCGATCGCGGCGTGCAACCAGCGCGGCACGTCGCGCACCGGCGGCGGACAGCCGCGCGCGATCGCGTCGCGCATCGCCGCGTAGGTCGCGCCGGTGAACGGCCGCTTGCCGTGCAGCGCCTCGTACAGCGCGGCGCAGAACCCGAACTGATCGCCGCGCGCGTCGGCGGGCTCGCCGCGCAGGCGCTCGGGCGACATGTACGCGGGCGTGCCGATCATGCCCGCGGTCGTCGCAGTCGGCGGCTCGTCATCGTCGGGCGGCGCGCTCGCGCTCGCGTGCGCGACGCCGAAATCCGCGACGCGCACGTCGCCGTCGTCGGAGATCAAGATGTTCGACGGCTTCACGTCGCGGTGCACGATGCCCGCCGCGTGCGCGGCCGCGAGCCCGGCGCCGGCCGCGCGGAAGACGGCGAGCACCTCGCGCCACGTGCGCGGCGTCTCGAGCCAGCGGCCGACGTGCTGGCCGCGCACGAGCTCCATCGTCAGGTACGTGCGCCCGTCGCGCTCGCCGACGTCGTAGACCGCGACCACGTTGCGATGCGTGAGGCGCGCCATCGCGCGCGCCTCGTCGGCGAGCCGCTCCTGATCGGCGGCGCCGAGGAAGCGATCGTGCAGGACCTTGAGCGCGACGGTGCGATCGAGCGCGCGATCGCGCGCGGCCCACACCACGCCCATGCCGCCTTCGCCGAGGCGCTCGAGCATCTCGTAGCGATCGGCGCCGGGCGAAGCGGGCACCGGCGTCGTCTCGCTCGCCGGCAGCGTGTCCGCCAGATCCTCCGACTCCGCCACGCCCGGCAGGGTACCATCGCGCCCGTGGCGGCGGATGATGTCTCGACCGTCCGAACTTCGGACGAGGCCGGCGGCACCCGACGCCGCGCGTTGCTCGCGATCGTCGGCGACGACGTGCGCGTGCACACGCTGCCTTCACGCGGTGACGTCACGATCGGTCGCGGCTCGAAGTGTGACGTCACGATCGATCACGCGACGCTGTCGCGCGAGCACCTCACGCTCCGCCTCGGCGACGCGATCGAGGTGATCGATCGCGGCAGCGCGAACGGCACGCGCCTGCGCGGCAACAAGCTGCCCGCCGACGTCGCGGTCGCGATCGCGCCGTACGAGACCGTGCAGGCCGGCGACGTCGCGCTGGTCGTGCAAGAAGAAGTGGGCGCGTCGGTGTCGCGCGCCGAGGCGCGGCCGTCGGGGCCGATCGATCAGACCGCCGCGCCGGTGCTCCTCGATCCGGCGATGAAGCGCCTGTACGAGGTCGCGGCGCGCGTCGCGCGCGGCACGATCGGCGTCTTGATCACCGGCGAGACCGGCGCGGGCAAGGAGGTCCTCGCCGAGCACGTGCACAAGAGCTCGCCGCGCGCGGCGGCGCCGCTCCTGCGCGTCAACTGCGCGGCGCTCAACGAGTCGCTCGTCGAGAGCGAGCTGTTCGGGCACGAGAAGGGCGCGTTCACCGGCGCCGCGAAGGATCGCGCGGGCCTGATCGAGGCGGCCGAGCACGGCACCGTGATGCTCGACGAGATCGGCGAGCTGCCGCCGGCGATCCAGGCGAAGCTCCTGCGCGTGATCGAAGATCATCGCGTCACGCGCGTGGGCGCGACCGACGCGCGCGCGATCGACGTGCGCTTCATCGCCGCGACCAACCGCGATCTCGCCGCCGACGTCGAGGCCGGCCGCTTCCGGCGCGATCTCTACTTCCGCATCGCGGGCGCGGTGCTCGCGATCCCGCCCTTGCGCGCGCGGCCGAGCGAGATCGAGCCGCTCGCGCGCGCGTTCCTCGACGGCCGCGCGATCACCCCGGCCGCGCTCGCCGCGCTGCGCGCGCACGCGTGGCCCGGCAACGTGCGCGAGCTGAAGAGCACGATCGATCGCGCGCTCCTGGTCGCCGACGAAGGCGGTGCGATCGACGTCGACGATCTCGCGCTCGCGCCCGCGGATCCCACGTCGAACGTGCTCGAGCAGGAGCTCGAGACGATCGAGCGCGCCCGCATCGCCGACGCGCTCGCGCGGTGCGGCGGCAACCAGACGCGCGCCGCCGAGCTGCTCGGCATGCCGCGCCGCACGCTGGTCAAGCGGATCTCGAAGTACGGGCTACGCTGACCGCTGCAGGAACGCGAAGTAGCGCTCGGGCAGATCGTCGAAGGTCAGCTCGCCGTCGCACTTCGGGCACGCGAACACCGGCGGCTCCAGCCCCGACGACAGCACGGCCGCCGATTGCAGCAGCCGCTCTTCCTGGTGATCGCAGGTCGCGCAGTGATACGGCGCGAAGAACGACGTGACGGTGCCGCGCCCGACGACGTCCTCGACCATCGACGCCTGCAGGACGAACGGCACCGAGCACGCATGGAACTCGTAGCCCTGGATCGGCGCGTTGCGCAGGAACTCGCACCACGCGCGCACGCCGAGCGAGTTCATGTACGTGACCTGCGCGAGATCGAAGTCGACGCGGCCGACCATCGCGGGCAGGAGCTCGTCGAAGCGGGTCGCCTCGGTGAAGTCGCCCTTCAAGACGACGCGCGTGCGCGTGGTGTCGTCGACGATCTCCCACTGCGTGAGCCGCGCGAGCATCGACTTCGCGCGCTCGTCGAGATCGTCGAACGCCGCGCCGACCACCGTGCGGCCGTCGCGCGGCTGCGCCCAGATCACGCGCGCGCGGATCGGGATCGGCGAGCCGCCCTCGGGGATGATCGTCAAGACCAGCGCGGTGCCCTCGCCGAGCTGCTCGCGCGTGACGAGGCGCGCGCCGTCGATCGAGAGGTTCGTGAGCGTGGCCTCGATCGTGCGATCGCCCGCGGTGATCTCGATCCGATAACGCTCGGCGCCGCGGCGGGGCATGCCGAGCTGGATCGCGACGACGTCGTACAGCTCGTCGGCGGTCATCGGCGCGATCAAGACCTCGTCGCAGCCGCAGTCGGCGACCTTGCGCATCTGATCGTGCATGAGGCGCTTGCCGACGACGAGCACGACCTTGGTGTCGGGCGAGGTCTCCTTGATCTTCGAAGCGATGTCGTAACCGGACACACCCGCGAGCTCGGCGTCGAGGATCGCGAGGCCGGGCTTGTCACGCGGGAATGCCGCGAGCGCTTCGTCCCCCGACGAAACCACGTGAAGATCGAGCTCGAGCCGCCGGAAGGGCGGCGTGGTCAGGTGCCTGAGGAGCTCGCTGTTGTTCGAGACCAGGACCTTTGGCACTGGCGTCCAGGGTATCACGACCCCGGATTCGCCACCTAAATCAGGGCCAGCAGGATCACGAGCAGGGTCACGAACCCGACCACACCGGCGCCGATCACGACCAGCCCGCGCACGAGCGAGCCCTTGTCGTACGCCTCCCGCTCCGACGTGAGCTTCTCGATCTCCGTCGTGCGCGCCGCGATCGCGCCGCGCAGGCGATCGATGCGCTCGTAGAGGTCGGTGAACTCGGGCCGCTCGACGCGATTGAGGTTGACCAAGGTGCCGAGGGTCACCATGCGACGCCCGATCTCGGCGTCGGCGAGCCCGATCTCGCGGGTCTTGCGCTTCTGCTCGGCCTCGATCTCGGCGAGCCGATGGTTGTGGCCTTCGCGCGCGTCGGAGACGCTGCGGCGCGCGGCGTCGACCTCGGCCTTCGCCGCGTCGACCTTGCCCTGCGCCTCGGTGAGCGGGCGATCGAGCGCGGCGAGCCGGCGATCGAGATCTTGACGCTCGGGCTCGAGCGCGGCCGCCTCGCGGCGGTGATCCTGCGCTTGCCGGCGCAGCTCGGTGCGCGTGTCGCCCATCGGCTGCGCGCCGGCCTCGGCCTCGCGATCCTCGGCGGCCTTGAGATACGCCTTCTGGCGGCGTTCGAGATCCTTGCGCTTGTCGCGCAGCCCGCGCCGCTGCGCTTCGTAGTTGCCGAGCTCGCGCTGCGCGTCGCCGAGCGTCGCCTCGGCGTCGCTCTGCTTCGACAGGCGATCGCGCTCGACCTCGATGAACTTGTTGTTCTCGTCGTCGCGACGCGAGCTGAGCTCGGCGTTGTCGCGCTCGAGCTGCGCGCGCCGCTCCTCGGCCGCGGTGATCGCGGCGTTCTCGGTGAGGAACGCGCGGCCCTCGACGTGCGCGCCGCGCGCGGCCTTGCCGAGCGCGCCGAGGACCTGATCGAGCGCGGAGGTGTCCTGCTTGATCTCGTCGGCGAGCACCTTGATCGCGCCGCGCCGCTGCCAGCGCGCGCGCACGAACGCGTACGCGTACTTCGCGGCGTGGACGAAGCCGGGCTCGGGGATCTCGGGGACCGGGAGGACCTTCGGCGGCGTGAACGGACGATCGACGAGCGCTTCGTCGCGCACGATGCGCGTCGGCGGCGGATCGACGTGGGTCGCGTCGCGCACGAGGCGGGACGTCGCCGACGGCGTCGGCAGCTTCGCGGGCGCGGGCGGCAGCTTCGGCGGCAGCGGCTGTCCGTCGGCGCCGACGGTCGGCGCGAGCGGTGACGACGACATCGGCGGCGGGATCGTCGGCGTGCGCGCGGTCGTCGGCAGCGGCGGCGGCACGCTCGCGGTCTTCGCGCGGCGCGCGGGTGGCGGCTCGGGCTCGGGCATCGGCTCCGCGCTGACGAAGGTCTGGATCGCGGTGTTGTCGTCGGGCTCGAAGCTGGGCGACGCGGCGGCGATGCGCGCGAGCTGCGACGCCGTCGGAGAAGACGACGTCGGCAGCGGCGCGAGATCGGTCTTGCGTCGCGCGTCGGCGCCGGCGGGACGCTCCTCGGGAGCCGGCGCGGGACGACGCATCGCCGCGGGCGGCGGCACCAGCGATGAAGACGAGATCGGCGCCGGCGGCTGCTGCGGCTCGTACGGGATGCCCGCCGCCTCCGCGACCGCCTTCGTGCTGATCGGTTGGCTCTTCTGTCGCCGCGGCGGCACCGGCGGCAAGCGGCGCGCGCACGTCGCGCAATGCGTCGCCTCGACCGCGTTCTCCGCGCTGCAGAAGGGACAGAACCTCACTCGCCCGTCGCCTCCTCGTACCGGTACGTGATCTCGCCGCCGACGATCGTCAGGTCCGCGCGCGCGCGGAGCAGCGTGCGATCGGCGGCGAGCGCGCGATCGAACACGGTGACGTCCGCGATCCGTCCGGGCGCGAGCACGCCGCGATCGCGCTCGGCGAACGCCGCGAACGCCGGCGCCACCGTGAACGCGCGCAGAGCCTCCTCCAACGTCATGCGCTGGGCAGGATACCAGCCTCCCGGCGGATTACCGTCCTTGTCCTGCCGCGTGACCGCGGCATAGAGCCCGAGGATCGGCGACGGCTCCTCGACGGGAAAATCGGAGCCGGCGGCGAGCACCGCGCCGGTCGCGAGGATCGACCGCCACGCGTACGCGCCCTTGATGCGCTCGGGGCCGACGCGCGCCTCCGCCCACGGCATGTCGCTGGTCGCGTGCGTCGGCTGCATCGACGCGATCACGCCGAGCGCCGCGAAGCGCGGGATGTCGTCGGGGCGGAGGACCTGGCAGTGCTCGACGCGCAGCCGGCGATCGCCGGGGTGCGCCGAGAGCGCGGCTTCGTACGCATCGAGCACGGCGTGGTTGCCGGCGTCGCCGATCGCGTGGATCGCGACCTGCCAACCTCCCGCCACCGCGTCGTCCACCGCGTGGCTGAGCACGTCGGGCGGCGTGACCCACAGGCCGCGGTTGCCCGGATCGTCGGCGTAGTCGTCGGTGAGCCGCGCGCCGCGCGAGCCGAGCGCGCCGTCGACGAAGAACTTCACGCCGCGCATCTCGAAGCGATCGCCCGCGGGCTGCGGATGATCGGTGCGGAGGAGCTCCGCGTGCGCGGGATCGCCGCGCCGATACGCGTAGACGCGCAGCGGCAGCGCGTGCTTCGCGTCGAGCGATCGATAGACCGCCGCGACGTCGTCGGGGATCCCCATCTCGTGCACGCCGGTGAGCCCGCCGCGGATCGCGATCGCCGCCGCCGCGCGGATGCGCCGCTCGATCACCTCGCTCGAGTCGCGCGGGATCTTCGCGACGACGAGGTCGACCGCGTTGTCGACCAAGACGCCGGTCGGCTCGCCGTGATCGTCGCGGAGGATCTTGCCGCCGTCGGGATCCTTCGTGTCGCGATCGATCCCCGCCGCGCGTAGCGCCGCCGTGGACACCCACACCGCGTGCCCGTCGACGCGCTCGAGCATCGCCGGCCGATCGCCGACGATCTGATCCAGGACCGCGCGGGTCGGGAACGCTTTCGGCTCCCACAGGTTCTGATCCCAGCCGCGCCCGAGCAGCCATTCGTCCTTCGCGCGCGACGCGACGATCTTCCCGACGCGCGCGGCCGCTTCCTCCGCCGACGCCGTGCCGCGCAGATCGACCGCCTCGATCGTCTGGCCGAGCTCGTACAGGTGCGCGTGCGCGTCGACCAGCCCCGGCGTCGCGCTGCGCCCCTGCAGATCGATCACCTTCGTCTTCGGACCGATCGTCGCGCGGATCTCGTCATCGCTGCCGACCGCGATCACGCGGTCGCCTCGGATCGCGATCGCCCGCGCGCGCGGATGCGCCGCGTCCATCGTCCACACATCACCACCGACGAGCGCGAGATCTGCCGGCGCGGCACCAGGCCCCGCAGCTCGGCATGCGATCAAGCTAATCAGTGAGACCGATCGCCAGATAGATCTCGTAGTCACCGCGCTCGACACCGTAACCGAAATCCAAGCCCAAGAGGGGCAGCACGATCTGGCGCAGATACAACCGCGTCCCGACACCGACCGAGTTCTTGAACGGCGCGAGCCCGCGCGCCTCCGAGCCCGGCAGATAGTTCCGGAACGTGTCGCCGGTCTGCTTGTCGACGAAGGTCGTGTAGGTCGTGTCCCAGAACGCGAGCCCGCGCACCGCGAGGCCGTGCACCGTGAACATCGGCACCGAGTACTCGGCGTTGCCCGCGAGCTGGAAGTCGCCGCGCAGCTGCATGTTCTTCCACCCGCGCATCGTGGTGCCGCCCGACGTGAATTCCTGCTGGAAGGGCAGGTCGTGGCCGTACGCGATCTGCCCCTTCAGGACGAGGTTGTGCTCCTCGAACACGCGGGTCGCGCGCTCCATGTACAAGGACGCGTCCCAGTAACGGAAGTCGCTGCCGAGCGACGGCAGCGCCTGCTCGAACATCGCGACGATCTTGTGGCCCGCCGACAAGCCGTACCAGTTCGCGCGCGTATCGATCCCGAAGAAGAGCTCGCCGCTCACGTCCCATCCGCCGGCGCCGGGCGGCGGCGGCTGCGTCGCGTTCGGATCGGTCGTCGTCTGATCGAGCGTCGCGCCGTCGGCGAGCTTCACGTCCTGGTAACCGACGTGCGCCGCGCGCAGGCGCACGTCGAAGGTGGTCTTGCCCCACAAGCGCGCGCCGACCTTCAACCCGTTGTTGAGGTAGTGCAGGCGCGACTCGCGCACCGGCAGCGGATCGTCGCGATACGCCGACGGCGGCGCGTACTCGATGATGCGGTTCGACGCGAGGTACAGATCGTACTGCGCGCGCAGGCGCGTGCCCCACAACGACGGATCGACGAACGCGCCGACGAAGAACGTATCGCCGGTCGCGACCTGTCCGTAGATGAGCAGCTTCTGGTTGCGGCCGAACAGGTTGTTCTCGCCGAAGCCGATGCCGCCGCCCTTGTTGGTCGGCTGATCGTAGAACGCGGGCGCGATCACCCACGAGTGCTTGTCCTCGACGATCAGGTGGACGATCACGCCGCCTTCGCCGCTCGGCTCCGAGAAGACCTTCACGTCCTTGAACAAGCCGCTGGTGACGAGCCGCTGCGTCACGAGGTCGACCATGTCCGGAGTCCAGTCGTCGCCGTCGTCGATGCCCGCGATCAGCTTCACCGTATCGGAGGTCGTCTTACGGTTGTCCTCGACGCGAACCTCGATGATCTCCTCCGCGCGCGCGACCGCGGCGGTGAGCAGGACCGCCGCGATCAGGAGCGTGCGCACACAGCGAGTATAGAGCGTGATATGACCGACGCATGAATCCGGCCGAAGTCGCGACGACCATCGTGATCGAGCGCACCCTGTCGAAGAGCCCCGCGTACCGCAAGGTCGACGACGCGCTCTACGTCATCAAGCAAGGCTCGGCCTACGTGATGGTCAACATCGTCCCGTGGGGCAAGGACAAGGCGATGGTCCGCTACACGGCGCAGCTGGTGAAGGGCATCAAGGTCGACGGTCCGCTCGCGCTGCAGCTGCTCGAGCTGAACGGCTTCTTGCGCTTCGGCGCGTTCGCGTGGGATCCGGCGAACGAGACGGTCCTGTTCACGCACACGATCCTCGGCGGCACGACGCTCGATCCCGAGGAGCTGGTCGCGACCTTGCACGACGTCGCGCTGATCGCCGACGAGTACGACGACAAGCTGATGGACAAGTACGGCGGGCAGCGGATGCTCGATCTCCTCGAGGAAGCGGCGCTCGAGCGGATCATGGAGAAGCATCCCGAGAAGTTCGACTTCGACAACTGACCGGAGCCCGAAGGGCGATGGTCAGTTGCTCTGATCCGAGAGGTTCACATGTCTTCCCACGATGATCCGAACCTAGGGTTCGGCACGCGCGCGATCCACGCGGGTCAGCGCCCCGATCCCACCACCGGCGCGGTGATGACGCCGGTCTACTTCACGTCGACGTACGCGCAGGACGCGCCCGGCGTGCACAAGGGCTACGAGTACTCGCGCACGCACAACCTCACGCGCTTCGCGCTCGAGGCGAACCTCGCGTCGCTCGAAGGCGCTCGCCATGGCCTGGCGTTCGCGAGCGGGCTGGCCGCGACCTCGACGGTCTTGCAGCTCTTCGACGCCGGCACGCACGTCGTCGCGTGCGATGATCTCTACGGCGGCACCTTCCGCTTGTTCGACAAGGTGTATCGCCGGCTCGGCTTCGAGTTCACGTACGTCGATCCGCTCGGCGGCGCCGCGGCCGTGAAGGCCGCGATGCGTCCCAACACCAAGATGGTGTGGGTCGAGACGCCGACCAACCCGATGCTCAAGCTCGTCGATCTCGCGGCGGTCGCCGACGCGGCGCACGCGGGCGGCGCGATCCTCGCGGTCGACAACACGTTCATGACGCCGTACTTCCAGCAGCCGCTCTCGCTCGGCGCTGATCTCGTCGTGCACTCGACGACCAAGTACCTGAACGGCCACTCCGACGTCGTCGGCGGCGCCGCGGCCGTGAAGGCCGCGATGCGTCCCAACACCAAGATGGTGTGGGTCGAGACGCCGACCAACCCGATGCTCAAGCTCGTCGATCTCGCGGCGG
>DATJIA010000052.1:0-6791 GCA_035493675.1 Kofleriaceae bacterium
CTTGCCGACCCCGGTCTCGCCGAGGACGAGCACGCTGATGTCGCCCGCGGCGACGCGCGCGATCGTCGCGTGCAGCTCGCGCATCGCGTCGTCGGCGACGATCAAATCTTCGCGCGGCGCGGGCGCCTCGACGGCGGCGGCCTGCTGCACGACCAGCGCGACCGTGCCGACGTGGAAGATCTCGCCCGTGCGCAAGGGCGTCGCGCGATCGCGCGCGAGCCGCGCGCCCGCGACGTGCGTGCCGTTGGTGCCGCCGAGATCCGTGATCGCGAGCGGATCGATCGTGAGGGCGGCGTGCGTGCGCGAGACCGACGCGTGATCGACGCGGATCTCGCACGCGGCGTCGCGGCCGATCGTCACGCGGCCGCGCGCGGGCAACGCGTGGGTCTCGAGCTTGTCGTCGGTCATGACCACGAGCCAGACGCGCGTGCCGGTCGCCGGGGCGGGCGGCGGCGCCGGGACCGTCGGCTTGTCCGAGCTCATCGCGACGAGCATCGCGCAGGTCGGCGCGCCGTTGTGCACGGTTGCGCAACGTCGTGCATCGGCGCGGCGCGCGGGATCGGCAAGTGCGCGGGTCGTCGTCGGAGCTTCGCGGCACGCGCCGTGCTCTTAGGGCGCGGCACGGAGGCAACGATGATGAGGAAGTGGATGATCGTGTTCGCGCTCGTGGCGGCGTGTGACAAGAAGTCGAATGCGCCGGCCGCGAAGGCCACCGCGGTGGCAGTCGCGCCGGTTGCGGCGCCCGCGCCGGTTGCGGCGCCCGCGCCGGTTGCGGCGGCAGCTCCGAACGGCGGTCCGCCGCAGATCGCGCGCATGATCCCGGGCCAAGAAGCGAAGGCAGCCGCGCCGTACCAGCGCGGCGACTACCTCATCGCGCTCGACTACCGCGACGAGGGCGCCGGCACCTACGGCTTCCTGTTCGAGGGCGACGGCCGGTGGTGGATCGTCGAGCAGGACAAGGTCGTCGGCGGACCGCTCGTCGACGGCGGGCCCGAGATGCAGCAGGTGATCGCGAACTGGTCGGCCGCGGAGAAGGCGCGCCACGAGGCGGTCATGGGCCAGATCGCGAGCTACCCGAAGGGCTGCCTCGACGGCTGCGCCTTCGACGTCTACCGCAACGGCAGCTACGCCGGCACCGAGATCAAGTACTGAGGAGGATCACGTGAAGAAGATCATCTTGTCGATCGCCTTCTGCGCCGGCGCGTGCGTGATGCCGCCCGCGGCCGCCACGAATTCGACCACGACCACGACCACACCTACGACCACGACCACCTCCCAGATCGGCGACGACGGGAACGGGCCGCCGGCGGTGCGCAGGTTCATCCCGGGGCAAGAGGCGCGCGCCGCCGCGCCGTACGGCCGCGGCGATTATCTCGTCGCGCTCGACTATCGCGACGAAGGCGGCGGCACCTACGGCTACCTCGCCAACGGCGACGGCCGCTGGTGGGTGGTCGAGCAGGACCAGGTCGTCGGCGGTCCGCTCGTCGACGGCGGCCCGGAGATGCAGGCGGTCACCGCGCGCTGGAGCGCGTTCGAGTCGCAGCGCCACCAAGCCGTGATGAACGGCGTCGCGAGCTACCCGCACGGCTGCCTCGACGGCTGCGCCTTCGACGTCACCGACGGCAGCGGCCGGCAGAGCACGCAGATCCAGTACTGAGAGATCGACTTCCGTCCTCCGGCTTCCGTCTTCCGGATCGGAGATCCGAGATCTAGGGATCTGGGATCTGGGATCCGGAAGACGGAGGTCGGAGGACGGAAGTCGAAATCACGCCTTCGTGTCTTTCGTCGCCGCCTCGCGCTCTTCGCGCAGGACCGCGGCGGGGCCGACGGCTTCGAGGCGGAAGTGGGCGTCGGCGGCCGCGAGCTGCTCCGCCTCCTTCTTCGACTTCCCGATCTGGCGCGACCACTCCTTGCTGCCGATCGTCACCGCGACGACGAAGCGCTTGTCGTGATCGGGGCCGATCTCGGCGACGACCGAGTACGAGGGCGCGAGCTTGAGCGTGCCCTGGCAGTACTCCTGGAGGCGGGTCTTGAAGTCGTAGAAGCCCTTGAACTCGACCGTCTCGATGCGCGGCGAGAGCAAGCGCGCGACGATCTCGAACGCGGACGCGAAGCCGCCGTCGAAGTAGACCGCGGCGACGATCGCCTCGAGCGCGTCGGCGAGGATCGACGGCTTCTGGCGCCCGCCGCTGCGCTCCTCGCCCTTGCCGAGCAAGAGCCACTCGCCGAGCCCGAGCTTGGCCGCCGTCTCGGCGAGCCCGGTCTCGGAGACGACCTGGGCGCGGGTGACCGACAGCTCGCCCTCACGAAGGTTCGGGTAGCGCTCCATGAGGCGGTGCCCGACGACGAGATCGAGGACGGCGTCGCCCAGGAACTCGTAGCGCTCGTTGTCGGCGGAGGTTCCGGGGTGCTCGTTCGACCACGAGCTGTGGCGGAGCGCGGTCTCGAGGTGCGTACGATCGCGGAACGTGTAGCCGAGCAGCTCTTCGAGCTTCGCGAGATCGCGGTCGTCGCTCATGGGCGGGAACGTAGCAGACGGTGATAGGATCGAGGGCTGGTGGAGCTGCGCCGCGAGCGCTTCGGCAAGTACCACGTGCTCGAGCGGATCGCGCAGGGTGGCATGGCCGAGGTCTACAAGGTGAAGACCGTCGGCATCGCCGGCTTCGAGAAGATCCAGGCGCTCAAGCGCATCTTGCCGCAGGCGGCGCGGCACGGTCGCTTCATCCGCAGCTTCATCGACGAGGCGCGCATCGCCGTCGAGCTGAACCATCGCAACATCGTCCAGGTCTTCGACTTCGGAAAGGCCGACGGCGAGCTGTACCTCGCGATGGAGCTGATCGAAGGGCGCGACCTGCGCACCGCGCTCGCCGAGGGCAAGCAGCGCGGCGTGCCGCTGCCGGTCCCGGTCGCCTGCTACGTGATCGCGGAGGTCGGCGCCGGCCTCGACTACGCGCATCGCAAGGGCGACGGGCTCGGCCGCCCGCTCGGCATCGTGCACTGCGACGTCTCGCCGTCGAACGTGATGCTCTCGAGCGAGGGCTACGTGAAGATCTTGGACTTCGGCGTCGCGCGCGCGTCGTTCGCGAGCGCGGTCGAGCGGCGGCGCCTGCGCGGGAAGCCGCGCTACATGGCGCCGGAGCAGACGCGCGGCGAGGCGCCGACCGCGGCGGCCGACGTCTTCGCGCTCGGCATCGTCGCGTGGGAGCTCTTGACCGGGCTCGCGCTCTTCGACGGTCCGGATCTCAAGTCGATCCTCGCGGCGGTGCGGCGCGCGGACGCGCCGCGCGTCGATCGCTTGAACCCCGAGGTGCCGGTCGAGCTCGCCGACGCGATCGCGACCGCGCTCGCGATCGATCCGGCCAAGCGCGGCGCGGCGGCGGACCTCGCGGCGATCGCGTCGCGGTTCGCGATGGGCGGCGGCGCGCGCGCGCTCGCGGAGTGGCTGACCGCGATCGGCGGCGGCGCGCCGGCGCACGCGGTCGTCGTCGACGAGGACGTGTATGACCCGCAGTCGATCGGCCTTCGCGCGCCCGAGCTGACGGGCGACACCGCGATCGCCGACGGCGTCGGGTCGCCGCATCGCTCGTCGGGGCTGAAGCTGCGCACGCGCCCGTCGGAGCCGGTGCCCGAGCTCGCCCACGAGGAGGAGACCCGCGCCGAGCAGATCGCGGTCGTCACCAGCGCGGCGACGCATTCGCAGTCGCAGTCGCACTCGCAGCAAGAAGAAGGATCGACCGCGAGCGCGCCGCGCTGGGTGATCGCGGAGGCGACCCGCGCCGACGCGCTCGGCGGCGCGACCCGCGTGCTCGCCGACGCGCCTCCGGACGCGCCTCACGACGAGCTGACCGACGACTGGGACGTCGCGCCCGCGCTCGACGACGATCCGGCGCTCGACGAAGCGGCGACGCCGCGCGACGAGTCGCCCGAGCCGCGCACCGGCAGCGCGACGACCACCGCGGCCGAGGCGATCGACGAGGACTTCGGCGCGCCGGTCGCGGCCTCGCTGTCGGCGCGGCGGCGCGCGGTCGTGGTCGCGGTCCTGGTCGACGCGACCGGTCCGGATCAAGCGCTGCGCGTCGCGCGCACGCTCGGCGATCTCGCGTACACGCGCGGCGCGGTCGTGATCGACGCGAGCGAGCACGGCGCGGTGGTCGCGTTCGGGCTCGAGATCGCCGGCGAGGACGACGTCGCGAGCGCGATGGCGTTCGCGCTCGACGCCGCGACGGCCGCGCGCGATCTCGGCGAGGGCGCGGCGTCGCTGCGCATCGGCGGGCGCGCCGGCGTGTCGGCCTCCGTCGACGAGGACGGCCACCCGCGCGTGCCGGCCGACGCGATCGACGAGGCGCGCGCGCTCGCGCGCGACGCGCAGTCGGGCCGGCCCTTGTTCACCGGAGGCGCCGGGCGCCTCTCGTCCGCGCACTTCGCGTTCCGCGAGCTGCCCGCGCGCCGGCACCTGCACCGCCGCGGTCGCGTGCTCGAGCTGCAAGGTCCACGCAGCTTCGACGAGCGCGGCCGCGCGTTGCTCGAGCGGCGCGGCCGCTTCGTCGGGCGCGGCGCGCCGCTCGCGTGGCTCGAAGAGGCGCTCGCGCGCGCGCACGCCGAGGAGCGGCGCGTGGCGGTGTTGGTGTCGGGGCGCGCGGGCACCGGCAAGTCGCGGCTGGTCGCGGAGCTGGTCGCGCGCGTCGTCGACGCGCCGCACGCGCCCTTGTGGGTGAGCGCCGCCGCCGCGCCGTCGCGCCGGCTCGAGCCGTTCTCGCTCGTGCTCGATCTGTTCCAGGCGACGCTCGGCCTGCCGCCCTTGCGCGGGCGCGCCGGGCGCGCGCAGCTCGCGCAGCGGTTCACGCACGTGCTCGGCAAGGGCGGCGTCGACGGCGACGAGGCGCACGCGTTCGCGACCGCGCTCGCGCGCGCGATGGAGCTCCGCGACGGCGCGCAGGTCGACTCGCCGGAGGCCGCGGATCTCCGCGCCGAGGTCGCCGCGGCGCTCGCGCGGTTCCGCGCCGTGTACCTGTCCGGCGGGCGCGGGCTCGTCACGGTCTTGGAGGATCTGCACGCCGCCGACGGCGCGTCGCTCGAGGTGCTGCGCCACGCGATGTCGTCGCCGGCGCCGGGCCCCGAGCTCTTGATCGCGACCGCGCGGCGCGACGCGAAGTGGCTGCCCGCGTTCGAGGGCGTGATCGAGCTCGACGATCTCGTCGGCGGCGAGCTGCGCGAGCTCGTCGTCGATCGGCTCGGCGACGCGGCGACGCCGGTCGCGGTCGCCGCCGTGATCGCGCGCGCCGGCGGCAACCCGCTCTTCATCGAGGAGCTCGCGGCCGCGGTGCGCGAGGCGGGCGCCGACGTCCCCGCGACCGCGCGCGACGTCGTGATCGCGCGCATCGATCGCCTCTCGAACGCCGCGCGCACGGTCGTGCAGTTCGCGGCGGTCGCCGGCGGCAACGTGCGCGCGCGCATCGTCGAGGAGCTGGTCGGCGCCGAGGCGCTCGCCGGCGCGCTCGAGGAGCTCGGCGCCGAAGGCCTGATCGTCCGCGCCGACGACGCGGCGCCCGAGGATCCGGAAGGTCTGCTCACGTTCTCGCGCGGCCTGGTGCGCGAGGTCGTGTACGACGCGCTGTCGGCGCGCGCGCGCCGCGACGCGCACGCGCGCTTCGGTCGCCTGCTCGCGTCGCGCTTCTTCGCCGGTCGCGAAGAGCCGCCGGGCGTGATCGCGGAGCACCTGGAGAAGGGCGGCGAGCTCGCCGGCGCCGCCGCGTTCTGGCTGCGCGCCGGTCGCTTGGCGCTCGCCGCGTTCGACGCGGAGAGCGCGGTCGCGCACTTCTCGCGCACGCTCGCGATCGAGCAGCAGGTCAGCGCGGAGCCGACGACCAGCGCGGCGCGCGCGCGACGCCGCGAGGCGCTCGCCGGTCGCGAAGAGGCGCATCGCCTGCGCGGCGATCTCGACGTCGACACCGGCGATCTCGACGAGCTCGAGAAGCTCGCGGGTGGCGATCCGGCGCGGCGCGCCGACGTCGCGAACCGCGCGGCGCAGCGTCATCTACGGCGCGGCGACTTCGAGGCCGCGCACGCGTCGGTCGATCGCGCCGGCGAGCAGGCCCGCCTCGGCCGCGACGAGCGCGCGCGCGCGGAGGCGCTGCGCATCCGCGGCGAGATCCTCGAGCGCCAGGGCCGCCTCGACGAGGCGCTCGCCGCGTGCAGCGAGGCGCGCGCGATCTTCCGCCGCATCGGCGCCGCCCACGAGGAGACCCAGGCGCTGGTCGGGCAAGGCCGCATCCACCTGGTGCGCGCGCACTACGAGGCGGCGCGCGACACCTACGCGCCGGTGGTCGCGCGCGTGCGCGAGACCGGCGATCCGTGGCTCGAGCGGATCGTGCGCAACCACATCGCGGTGATCCAGCTCTGCCTCGGCAACTTCGCCGACGCGCTGCGGTCCGCGGAGCGCGCGCTCGAGCTGTGCCGCCGGCTCGGCGATCGCGCGCGCGAGGGCGACAGCCTCACCGTGTGCGGCGTGATCCTCGACGAGCTCGGCGCGCACGATGACGCGGCGAAGCTCTTCGGCGAGGCGCTCGCGATCCTCGGCCGCGGCGATCAGAAGTGGAGCCGCGCCGATTGCCTCGTCTACGCCGGCCAGTGCGACGTGCGGCGCGGCCGCGATCGCGGGCTCGCCACGATCGACGAGGGCCTCGCGATCGCGCGCGCGATCGGCGCGCGCTACGTCGAGGCCAACGCGCTGCTCGCGCGCGCGGGCGCGCGGCTCGAGGTCGAGGACGTCGACGGCGCCGCGCGCGACGGCG
>DATJIA010000053.1:0-13224 GCA_035493675.1 Kofleriaceae bacterium
CGGCACCACGTCGCTCAGCGGCGCGAGCGTGTCGTCGCTGCCGAGCGTGCCGTCGCTGCCGTCGATCTCGCGACCGGGCACCGGCGTCGGATCGTCACCGTCGATCTCGCGCCCCGGCTCGCGCCCGAACATCTCGCCGACCACCGGCGTCGGTCTGCGCTCGACCGGCCAGCTCGGCACGAACCCCGGCTCGCGTCCGTCGATCACCGGCATGGGCGGGACCAACCCCGGCCTCGCCGCCGGCGCCGCCGCGCTCGCCGAGCGCGCGCCGATCGCCGCGCCGCCGAAGAGCTCGATGGTCGTCTACGTGCTGATCGGGATCCTCGTGCTCGCGATCGGCGTGCTCGCGATCCTCTTGTTCAGCGGGAAATAGGGCCTCGGGCCTCGGGCTTCGGCTCAGACCGTGAGTCCCTTCTTGTAGGCGAGGAGCTCTTTCTGGGTTTTCAGAAGGAGCTGATTCGTCTCGAGCAATTCCTTCGTGCGCGCGCGGATCTGGTTCGCGAGGCGCTCGCGCTCGCGCGCTTCGGTCTCGAGCATCTCTTGATACTTCACCTGCACGACGGCTTCGTCGGTGACGTTGCGCTGGATCTCGAGCGCGCCGACGTGATTGCCCGCCTCGTCGGTGATCGGCACCGCCGACAGGATGAAGCGCAGCTGTTGCGCGTCGGAGTCGCTGATGATCGTGCCGCTGATCTCGTCGAGGCGGACCTGCTTGTTCTCGGTCCAGCACTGCTTCGCGATGCACTCGCTCTTGCAGATGTTGAGCTCGATGACCTCGTAGCAGCGCTTCCCCTTCAACCCGCGCGCGACCTGTCGAGGCAGCATCGCGTAGAACGCGCGATTGAAGTCCACGATGCGCCGCTCGGTGTCGACGATGAAATAGCTGTCGACGATCGCGGGCGCGACGCGCTTGAACTCGGTCAGGAACGTGTTGAGCGCCGGGTGGACCTGATCCATCGAAGCGATCGTAACTCGATCTGCGTGTAGGCGGCGATTCCGCTATTTGCGCAAAGTTCTGGTTTTGCGGAGTGAATTGACCCGTCCACTTACCGGGGCGTAAGATCGCGACAACCCATGGCAAAAAGGTCCGGGCCGAGCATCTCGGTCAAGATGATCCTGACCACGACGTTGCTCATCGTCCTCACCGTGGTCGGCGTGGTCCTGGTCAATTACTACAAGACGGGCCGGGTCTACGACGAAGTCGCGACACAGCAGATCGAGCGTCGTCGCACGGAGATCCAGCAGAGCGGCGAGCTGCAGACGCCGATGGTCGCGCGCGCGCTCGAGCCGCAGCTGATCAATCGCCAGGACGAAGAGATCGTCAACATCGTCAAGGGCGTGGTCACGCAGGACACGCGGACCGAAGAAGGCGGCGTCGTCGCGTACGGCCTGCGCATCGCGTACGTGCTCGACCTCAACAAGAACCTCGTCGTCACCTGCACCGAGTCCAAGGACGGCGTCACGTGCAAGCCCGGCGATCACGGCGCCGTCACCGCGTCGCCGGATCGCGTCGTCGTCGACACGTGGAAGAAGACGACCGAGGCGTGGGGCAAGGGCGGCAAGGACGCCAAGACGCTCGTCAGCTTCGAAGCGACCGACGGTCCGGACAAGTACGAATTCTTCGCGTGGCCGATCTTCGTCGGCGCGCCGCCGACCGCGCAGGCCGCGCTCGCCGAGGATCCGGGCAACGCGCGCCAGGGCTACGTCGTGTTCGGCTACGACCTCGCGCCGATCGAGCGCGAGCGCGCCAAGGCCGAGAAGCAGAAGACCGCCGCGCTCAACTCGACCGCGATCTGGTCCGGCGCCGTCGGCGCGATGTTCGTGCTGATCGGCACCTTGCTCGCGATCTTCCAGGGCCTCTCGATCTCGAAGCCGATCAAGCTGCTCGCGTGGAAGGCGGATCAGATCGCGCGCGGCGATCTCGAAGCGCGCGTCGAGGTGAAGTCGACCGACGAGATCGGCATCCTCGGCGAGAACTTCAACTTCATGGCCGATCAGATCGTGGTCTTGCTGCAGCAGACCGCCGAGAAGGCGAAGCTCGAGCAGGAGCTCGAGGTCGCACGCACGATCCAGGAGACCTTGGTCCCGCCCAACGATCCGGTCTCGCAGGGCTTCTTCAAGTTCGCGGGCTACTTCCAGCCGGCGTCGCAGTGCGGCGGCGACTGGTGGACCTGGCACCAGCTCGTCGGCGACAAGATCCTGATCGTCATCGGCGACGTCACCGGCCACGGCGTGCCGTCGGCGATGATCACCGCGGCCGCGAAGGCCGCGTGCGACGTCGCGCGCAGCGTCTATCAGGACGACGTCGCGGTGACCAAGCTGCTCGAGATCATGAACTACGCGATCTTCGAGAGCGCGAAGCGCAAGTTCGTGATGACCTGCTTCGCGTCGATCATCGACGCGAAGAAGCGCACGATCACGTACGCGAACGCGGGCCACAACTTCCCGTACCTCTTCCGCGCAGGCGAAGACGGCAAGGGCGAGTTCGGCTCGCTGATGATCCGCGGCAACCGGCTCGGCGATCTCCGCGAGTCCAAGTACGAGGCGAAGACGACCGAGCTGGTGCCCGGCGACATCCTCGTCTGGTACACGGACGGCATCGTCGAGTGCGAGAACGCCGCCGGCGAGGAGTACGGCGAGAAGCGCTTCCGCGCCAGCGTGCGCCGCGCGGCCGCGCTCGACGCGGGCGAGATGCGCGACGCCGTCGTCGCCGACTCACAACAGTTCTTCGGGGAGACACTGCGCAAGGACGACATCACGTTGGTGGTTGGCAGGATCCATTAGCCGCGCGCTGTGCGCGCGCGTGGCATTAGGGGAAGGATTCCGCACATGCAGAAGACGTTTGCGGCAACGCTCGTTGCCACGCTCGCGGTCATCGCCGCGCGCGGCACCGCATGGGCACAGCCCGAGGACGATCTACGCGAAGGCGATCGCTACTTCGAGGACGGCGACTGGAAGCACGCCGCCTCGTCGTACGACCGTGCGATCGGCAAGTACCCCGGGCAGGTACCGCCCGAGGCGTACGGCAAGCGCGCGGCGATCTTCATCATCCAGAACGATCTGCCGGGCGGCCTGACGTTCCTCCACGACGTCGCCGAGCGGCAGTACAAGGACGCGCCCGAGATCCTCGAGCAAGAGGCGCTGATCCTGTGGGCGCAGAAGAAGAAGCCCGAGGCGATCGCGATCGCCGAGAAGGTCGTCGCCAAGAAGCCGACGACCTACTCGAACCAGCAGCTGATCGGCGAGTACTACTCGGGACGCGACGCGCAGAAGACCGCGGCCGCGTACGACGCGTACCTCGCCGCGCGCCCGCCGGAGCTCGAGGACAAGGACGTGCTGCCGCGCATCCACCTCGGCTTCGCGTACCTGATGCTCGGCCAGAGCGCCGCGCGTGAGGGCAGGGCGAAAGAGATGACCGCCGACTACCAGAAGGCGATCGATCAGTTCGAGACGCTCGAGAAGAAGTTCAGCAAGAAGCCGTACGCGATGACCAACGCGGAGAACGGGCTGTGCGCCGCGTACACCGCGCAGAGCGCGTTCGACCGCGCGATCACGGTCTGCGAGCGCATCATCCAGGATCCCAAGAAGATCGATTCGAACGGATCGGTTTGGTACAACCTCGGCAAGTCGTACCTCTCGAACAAGCAGCCGAAGCGCGCGCGCACCGCCGCACAGGAATACGTGCGGATGCGCAAGAACGAGCCGCGCGGCTACATCCTGATCGGCGACTCGTACTTCGACGAGCGCGACTGGACCAACGCGCTGCAGTTCTATCTGCAGGCGGAGAAGCTGATCAAACCGGGCCAGACCAAGGATCAGATCTCGGTCTCGATCCAGCTGGGCAAGACGTACCTGCGCCTGCCCAAGCCCGACGTGAAGAACGCGATCGCGAAGCTGAAGTCGGGCATGGACGCCAACCCGAACAGCCTCGAGATCGGCGTCGAGCTCGCCGGCGCGTACATCCAGGACAACAACGACGCCGAGGCCGGCAAGATCAGCGACCGCTTGATCGCGAGCAAGGACTTCGCGACCAGCCAAGACGATCAGCGCGCCGGCATGTTCGTCGTCAGCGCGAAGGCGCTCTACAACCAGGGCAAGACCAAGGAAGGCCGCGCGCGCTTCGAGCAGGCCTATCAGCTCAAGCCGAAGGACATCGAGGTCCGCCGCGGGTTGGTCGAGACGATCAACAAGCAGGCGCTCGACGCGCTCGACAAGGGCAACCGGCAGTCGGCCGAGTCGCTGTTCGGCGAGGCGCTCAAGGTCGACGCGGGCTCGCCGATGACGAGCCGCAACCTCGCGGTGCTCTACATCGAGGGCGGCGACTGCGACATGGCGATCAAGCACCTCGACAAGCTGAAGGACCAGAAGGGCTACACGCTCGCGTACGAGCGCCTGCTCGCGCGCACGTACCTTTGCGCGAAGAACCGCGATCCGAAGAAGGCCGCCGATCACTACGCGGCGGCCGACGCGGAGGCGCGCAAGGTGCAGGCGAACCTGGTCGAGGCGGAGATCTACACCGAGTGGGCGCCGCTGACGTGGGACACCGATCTCGACGGCGCGGTCGACAAGCTGCAGACCGCGGTGCAGTTCGCGGCGCAGGAGCCGAGCATCTCGGCGGCGGCGAAGCGCAACCTCGCGATCGCGCTCTTCAAGCGCGGATGGAAGTCGCTCAAGGACGGCAAGGCCGATCAGGCCGCGGCCGACTTCGAGCGCGCGAACCGCGAGCCGGCGCTCTTGAAGGGCACCGAGCCGCTCGCGTTCGAGTTCAGCTACGCGCTGGCGCTGCTCGACAAGGGCGACGCGTCGACGGCGGCAGGCCTCTTCAAGCAGCTCGCCGCGAAGGGCAACCAGGCGTCGTACCTGAAGGCGCCGTACGCGAAGCTCGGCGCGCAGTTCTTCGGCGCGTACGCGAACTACCGCTCGAACAACCCGAGCGCGCGGCAGCAGGCGGCCAACGACTTCCAGTCGATGGCGGCGTCGGCGACCGGCGGCTTCGCGAACAAGGTGAAGGACCTGACCGGATCGGCGTGGGAGATGATCGCGGTCGACGCGATCCGCGCCGGCAAGTCGAGCGCGGCGCAGGCCGCGCTCAAGAACGCGCAGAAGTACGCGAGCGGCGAGCAGCTGAAGCGCATCAAGCTCGACGCGATGGTCGCGTCGAATAGCGGCGACGTGCGCGAGCTCGAGTCGATGGGCGACTCACCGCCGCAGGTCCTCGTGAACCTGGGCATCGTCTACGATCGACTCGGGCGCCCGAAGGACGCGTACGACGCGTGGACGAAGGCGAAGGCGCGCGGCGCCGGCGGTCCGCAGTTGCAGAAGTGGATCGACGCCAAGAAGCGGATCTACGGGTTCTGAGGCCGAGGAGAGATGAACATGATGAAGAAGATCTTGTTGATCGTCCCTCTCGCCGCGATCGCCGCGGCCGCGGTGATCATGATGACGTCGCGCGGTGAGTCGCAGCCCGCGGCGCCGGCGTCGCTGTCGGTCGGCATCTACGCGCCGTCGGTCGAGTTCGGCACCGCGCAGGCGCGCTTGCAGTACGTGCAGGGCCTCGCGAAGGCGATCGAGCAGGCGACCGGCGTGAAGACGACCGCGCAGTCGTTCTCGTCGCTGGCGCAGCTGCGCAAGGCGGCGCCCGACTTCGCGATCATCGACGGCCTGTGCTTCGCGACCAACTCGTCGGGCACGCTGCTCGCGAACGCGGAGGTCGGCGGCGGCACGACGCGCGCGTGGGCGCTGTACTCGTCGGTCGGTCCCGACGTGAAGGCGCTCAAGGGCAAGAAGCTCTCGTTCGTGCAGACGGGCTGCAACGACAAGGCGTTCATCGACAACGCGATGCTCGAGTCGGAAGGCGCCGGCTTGTTCGCGAGCGAGGTCGGCAAGCCGGACCTCACCGCGGCGGTCGCCGAGGTCGCGTCGTACAAGGGCGCCGAGGCGGTGTTCGCGCCGTCGTCGGCGTCGAAGGGCCTGACCAAGGTCTTCGACACGCGCCAGGTGCCGAACCCGGCGTTCGTGCAGCTCAACGCGTCGCTGCCCGGGAACATCTCGTCGAAGGCGGCGAGCGCGGTCGTCGGCTACGGCGGCTCCGGCGCGATCAGCGGTTGGTCGGCGGCGTCGAAGGAGCCCTACTCCTCGCTCGCAGGGTCGCTCGGTCCGGTCGTGAAGAAGCTGCAAGCTGCTGATCCGGTTCCGGTGCGGCTGGAGTCCGGTGACGTGCTCGTCGAACCGAGTACACTCGGGGATACGGCGCTCACGGGGGTGAAGGGGCACTACGAGGCGCCGCCGCAGCGGATGGAGTAGGTCGAGGATTTTTCATGGACGCAAGCGCAAGGCCCGATCCGGTCGCACTGTCGTGGCGCATCAAGGAGCGCCCCGGCTTCACGACCGTGGAGTTCACCGGCGAGATCGACGAGAACGCCGATTTCGGTGAGCTGCGCCGCCGGCTCAAGGGCCCCGTCGTGTTCCACCTCGCCGAGGTGCGCCGCATCAACTCGTGCGGCGTGCGCGAGTGGGTCAACTTCGTGCGCGATCTGCCCGGCGTGACCGAGCTGACCTTCACGCACTGCTCGCCGGCGATCGTCACGCAGCTGAACATGATCTACAACTTCCGCGGCTCGGCGAAGGTGCGCTCGTTCTACGCGCCCTACGTTTGCGACGCGTGCGGCCACGAGGACGAGAAGCTCCTCGACGTGCAGAACCAGTTCCCGAGCGGACCGGGCAAGGTGCCCGAGTACGCGTGCGAGCAATGTGGCGCCGCGATGGAGTTCGACGACTTGCCCGAGCGGTACCTGTCGTTCCTGAACGAGACCTGAGGAGCCAGGAGATGACGTCGTCGTGAGCTCCGTCCTCGATCAGATCAAGCAGGTGCTCGAGGGGAGCGTCGACGCGGCGGTCGTGCTCGATGCCGATCGTCATATCTTGTATTACAACCGCGCGTACGAGGCCTCGACGGGCCTGCGCGGGCGGCAGCTGGCGCAGCGGGTGGCGGCGGGCGATCACTGCTACGACGTCTTCCCGCTCGAGATCTGCAAGACCGACTGCCTCGGGTGCAAGGCGCGCGACGCGTCGCGCGCGCTGCGCGTCGACGAGATCAAGGCGGTGCGCGGCGACGGCGAGGAGCTGACGTTCATCGTCGCGGCGGTGCCGGTGAAGATCGACGACGGCTCGATGGTCGTGATCGAGACGTATCGAGACGTGACCGCGGATGTCCGCATCCAGCGACGCTTGAAGGTCTTGCTCGAGCGCGAGCGCCGCGCGAAGGAGAACCTCGAGGAGGTCGTGCGCGAGCGGACGCAGGAGCTGCGGCAGGCGCAGGCGCAGCTCGTCCACCAGGAGAAGATGTCGTCGCTGGGACGCTTGGTCGCGGGCATCGCGCACGAGCTGAACAACCCGATCAACTTCGTCTACGGCAACGTCGACTTCCTCGGCCAGTACATGGAGGACCTCCTGCGCTTGGTGTCGCTCGTCGACGGCGCCGCGCTGCCCGACGAGGTCCGCAAGGCGTTCGAGGACGCGAAGGGGCAGATCGAGTTCGACTTCCTGATCGAGGACTGGCGCAAGCTCTTGCGATCGATCCGCGCCGGCGCCGAGCGCACCGCGAGCATCGTGCAGGACCTGAAGACGTTCTCGCGCGCCGGCGGCGAGCTGCAGGAGGCGGACATCGTCGCGGGCATCGAGACGACGCTCAACCTGATCGCGCCGCTGCTCAAGAACCGGATCGAGGTGAAGCGGCAGATCGCGCCGAACGTGCCGCGCATCCTGTGCCACGCGGGCCACGTCAACCAGGTGTTCATGAACATCCTGACCAACGCGGCGCAGGCGATCCACGGCGAGGGGTGGATCGCGGTGTCGATCGACACCGTCGACGAAGGGCGCGCGGTGCGGATCCAGATCGCCGACTCGGGCCCGGGCATCCGGCAGGAGGCGATGGCGAAGGTGACCGATCCGTTCTTCACGACCAAGGACGTCGGCGAGGGGACCGGGCTCGGCTTGTGGATCAGCGAGAACATCGTGCGCGCGCACGGCGGCTCGCTCGAGTGGACCAACGGCGCGGCCGGCGGCGCGATGTTCACGGTGACGCTGCCGGTGCGCGCGCTCGAGACGGCGACGCGGCCGGCGATCGAAGGACTGGCGCGCAGTGGCTGAGCCGCAGCTCGCGCGCGTGCCGTGCCTGCTCGTCGTCGACGACGAGCCGCTCAACCGCGACCTGTTGCGGCGGACGCTCAAGCGCGACTTCGAGGTCGTCGAGGCGGAGGACGCGCGCGAGGCGCTGGTCGTGCTCGGCGAGCGCGACGACGTCGCGCTGGTCTTGTGCGATCAGCTCATGCCCGGCAGGTCGGGGACCGAGCTCGCGAAGGAAGTGCGCGCGCTGCGGCCCGCGCTGCCGTTCGTGCTCTTGACCGGATACGACGACGATCCTGACGTGACGGCCGCGCGCACCGGCGGCCTGCTCGCGGCGGTGGTCGCGAAGCCGTGGCAGGCGCCCGCGCTGCGCGGCCTGGTCGCGAAGCTGCTCGGCCGTTAGAGCGACTCGAGGAACGCGCGCAGATCGGCGAGCTGATCGTTCGACAGCGCGAGCGAGGGCGAGAGCATGCCGTGCACCGAGCCGCGGTCGCGCAGGACGACGTCGAGGGTCGCGGCGCTGCCGTCGTGGAAGTACGGCGCCGACGCGGCGACGCCGATCAGGCTGGGCGTGTCGGTGCGCGTGAGCGTGCCGGCGAAGGCGTGCTGCGCGCCGTCGGTGTAGAGCGCGCCCTCGTGGCAGCTCGCGCAGCCGCTGGCGTCGAACAGCGCGCGACCGCGCGCGACTTGATCGGGCACCCGAGACGGCGCGCGCACCGGCGCCATCGACTCGAGGTACGCGGACAGCGCGGCGAGGTGGCGCTTGGCGAGGCCGCTGCCGCCGAGGCGCTCGACCGTCTGGGCGAGGCTCGTCTGTAGATCGGCGGCGGTGCCGTCCCACTTGAACGGCGCGGTGCCGACCACGCGGCCCGACAGGAGCGGCGTGTTGAGCGGATGGCCGTGGATCAGCCACGAGACGCCGTCGGTGCGGCCGTCGAGGTGACAGCTCGCGCACGCGAGCGCGCCGAGCCCGGAGACGTTGGCGTCGGCGGTGTGGAAGATCACGTAGCCGGTGTGTTGTTCGTCGTCGAGCACGCTGTCGGTGAGGGCGGGGCCGTGCGCGACCAGCGGCTTCTTCGCGCTCGGATCGACGCGCACGACGCTGCGCGTGAACGAGCACCACACGAGCAGCTCGCCGCCCGGCGTGACCGCGAGGCCGTCGGGGCCGCAGCGATCGGGGCCCGGGAACGTGCCCTTGCCGAGCAGGGCGATCTCGGGGAAGGCGGCGACGTCGAGCGTCGACGCGTGCTCGACGCGCACGACGAGGTCGTTGCCGAGCCCGGCGATGTAGAGCATGTCGCGCGCGCCGTCCCACGCGATCGCGCGCGGCTGCTGCGCGCCGATCACCGCGTCGATCTCGCGCACGGTGTCGGCGCGGCCGCGCCCGAGGAACGCGAGGTCGTACGTGATCGGCGGGTTGAAGCTGCCGCCGTACCGATCATCGGTCGACTCTTCCTCGTCGAATTCGCCGCCGCTCGGGCGATCGCGCTGGAACGAGGTGACCGCGAGATCGTCGCCGAGGAACGTCGCGGCGAACGCGCCGCGCGCGACCGTGCCGTCCGCGGCTTCGAGCGCGACGTGGGTCGCGGCGTGCGGCGCCGCGAGCGCGAGCTCGTCGACGGTGCCGGTCGCGAGGTAGCCGATCAGCGCGCGATCGCCGCGCGGCGCGATCGCGAGGCCGCGCGGCTCGGCGGCGAGCGGCGCGCGCCAGCGCTCGCGGCCGGTCGCCGCGTCGTACGCGACCAGCGCGCGATCCGCGATCGTCGCGACCAGGAGCGTCGTGCGATCGGGCGCGAGCGCGACCGCGTACGGCTCGGCCGGCGTCTTCCACGAGCGCGCGAGCGCGAGGCGATCGTCGCCGACCGACGCGACGACGACGCGGTCGCCGCGGCGATCCGCGACGTACGCGACGCGCGCGACCGGATCGTACGCGAGCAGGCCCGCGTCGTGACCGATCGCGAGGCGCGCGCGCGCGGCGCCGTCGGCGCCGGCGAGGACGAGCGCACCGCTGTCGGCGTCGATCGCGAGCGCGCCGTCGCCGACCGCGGCGATGCGCGCGGCGGTCAGGTACGCAGGCGCCGGATCGGCGGCGCGCACGCCGCCGATCGCCGGCGCGAGCAGCTGGAACGGCGCCGGTGGCGTGAATTCGTGATCGTGCGGCATCGCCTCGGCGGGCAACGCCGCGAACCCGAGCCCGACGAGGAGGATCGCGATCGACGGACGACGCATGCACGCACGACGAACGAGCGCGCGGATCTATTCCGCGCCGGATCGCCTCAAGGCGCGGTGCACAGCGCCGCGCCGCCGGTCGCGCTCGCGACGTCGTCGTAGAGGCCGAACTCCCAGCCGCACTGGCGATCGTCGAGCGCGCCGGTCGCGAGATCGAGCGTCGCGAGGCCGCCGCCGATCGCGACCAGGTCGTCGCCGCTCCAGAGCAGGTCGTGCACGCTCGGCAGCGCGACCGTCCAGCGCACGGCGTCGTGATCGCGCAGCGTGACGCGGCCGCGATCGAGCTCCGCGGTCAGCGCGCCGTGCGCGCGCGCGAGCGCGCCGCCGAGCCCGAGCTCGCTGAGATCGTGGTGCGAGGCCTGCACCCACCAGCTGATCGTGCTCGATCGCGTCCGCGGCTTGCCGGTCACGACGTCGTCGGTGATCGCGGTGATCGGCGTGACCTCGACGCCGTTCTGCTGCTCGGTGATCACCGCGGCGAGCGCGCGCGGCGCGCGGCCCGGATCGGCGAGCACGACCTGCGGATAGCCGGCGGCGACGTCGAGCTCGACGGGCGTCGACAGCTCGCCGGTCTTCGGATCGACGCGCGCGAAGTAGAACGAGGTGCCGCCGCCCCACATCGCGAGGTGCGTGAGCGGCTCGTAGTCGATCTCGGCGCGGGTCGCCGCCGCGACCGCGACCGGCTTGTCGGGGTGCGCGAGATCGATCTGATAGATCTGGAACGCCTCGTAGGTGCCGCCGGCGCCGATCGCGTGGCGCTCGTCGATCGGGATCACCTGCGAGTACGAGCCCGCCGTCGTCGACAGCCGCGGCACGTCGATCGTGCCGGTCGTGCGCAGGTGCGCGTCGGTGCGCGCGATCGTCCCGCGATCGGAGAGCAAGAGCCCGTGCCGCGCGAGCCGCACGATCGACGGCTCCGTCATCTTGTAGCCGAGGTAGCGCGTGTGATCCGGCGACGCGAGGATCATCGACCCCTCGCCGGCGAAGACCAGATCGCCGCCCGCGCTGGCGACCGCGATGTTGCGCACGAACAGGCGGTCCGAGTTGATCCAGGTGTCATCGGTCCACCAGCCGACGCTCTCGCGATCGCGCACGATCGCCAACGCGTTGCCGGCGAAGCCGACCGCGCGCAGCCGCTCGCCGTGCTGGAAGTCGCTCGGACCCGCCTGCACGATCACGCGCCCGTTCGCGAGATCGACGATCGAGATCAGGCCGTCCTTGTCGGTGCCGGCGAGGCGATCGCCCTTGGGCGCGAGCACCGCGCCGAAGGCGAGATCGAGCGGCAGGACCGGCGTGTCGCCGCCCCAGCCCGCGCTCGCCGCGTTGATCCAGCGGCCGCGCAGCTTGCCGTCGCGCGTGACCAGCGCGAGCGCGTTCGAGCCGCGCGCGACGATCGCCTCGACGTGCTCGCCTTCCTTCGGCACCAGCGTGGTGCGCGCGGTGCCGTGCAGATCGAAGATCGCGATCGCTTGATCGTCGCGCAGCGCGACGAAGTCCGGCTGCACGGCGGCGATCGCGAGCACGGGCCGTCCGGTGACGATCGTCGCGCGCGCCTGCGCCTCTCCGAGCGCGCTCGTGCGTACCAGCGTGACGCCGCCGGCGGCGTCGCGGATCGCGATCGCGAAGCTGTCGCCGTCGTGGGCGATCGCGAGCGACGCCGCGGCGGTCGCGTCGATCACGACCGGTTCGCGCTTGCCGTCGAGCGACGGCCACAGGCGCACACCGCCGTCGGTGTCGGCGGTCGCCGCCGCGATCCCGTCGGGCGTGATCGCGATCGCGCGCAGCTCGGCGCCGTGCAACGCGTGGATCGCAGCAGCGAGGACGAGCAGGGCCGGCATGCTCTCGCAACGCACCGCGCCCTACCTCTATTCGCTGATACGATCCGAGGATGCGTATCCTCATCTTCGCGACGTTCCTCCTGACGGCGTGCGGCAGCGACGAGATCGACTCCAACGAAGCGGCGCGGCGCGCGTACCTCGGCCTCGACAAGTCGATCCAGAAGTCGCTCACGCTCGGCTTCGACGGCTTCTACGCCGGATCCAACGCGAACATCGCGACGCAGATGGCTCCCGGCGACAGCACGGGGACGCTGACGATCAGCGGCCACGTCGACGCGGGGCAGTCGAACAACAAGCAGATGCACTTGAACGTCGGGATGGTCATGTACTCCGACGGCGCGTTCGTCGTCGACGACAAGAACGACAAGGCGACGATCACGTACGACACCAGCACCGACGTGACGATGCAGCCCGAGCTCGGCCTGTCGCTGCACAACTTCCCGAACGGCACCTACGACGGCACGATGGTGAACGGCACGTATCACCTGAGCGGCGACATCAAGGGCGACGCGACGCTCAACCTGACCTTGACCGGCGAGCTCATGGACGACGGCACCGGCAAGACCGTGCGCAAGCCGGGCACGACGGTGATCACCGGCACCGCGACCAACGCCGACGGCGGCTCGTACACGATCAACGTGACGATCTGAGCTCGGCGGCGGCGAGCGCGCGGCCGCGCGCGGCGAGCTGCGCGAGCACGAGCTGCACGATCAGGAGCGCGAGTAGCTCGCCGGCGACGGCGACGAGCAGGCCGCGCACGCCGGTCAGCGCGCCCGCGAAGATCGCCATCGCCGTCGTCCACGGGATCAGGACGAACACCGCGCGCACCTGCAGCGCGCGCACGCGCAGGCGCACGTTCGGCAGGTGCAGCGTGCCGGCGGCGAGGCGCGCCGCGAGCCTCGCGCCCGCGACGCACGTCGCGATCAGCCACGCGAGCATCGCGGCGAGGCCGCTCCAGACGGATGCGACGATCCATCGCTCGTCGGGCGGCGCGGTCGGCACGACGTTGGTCGCGAGCTCGGCGCCGAGCGAG
>DATJIA010000054.1:0-2167 GCA_035493675.1 Kofleriaceae bacterium
TCGCTTCCTCCGATGCGTGTCAACAAGACTGAGGGACGCCTACCACGATCAAGTCGCCGTCGCCGTCGCCGTCAACGCCCGACGACTACGACCACGACCACGACCACGACCAGGTCTACGTCTACGTCGTCTCAGAGCTTCGGGATCGAGCCGCTGCGGCGCGAGGCGATGTGCGAGGCCTGGATCGCCGCGCCGAGGCAGACCGCCTGGTCGGGCGCGACGCCGGTCCTCAACGGAACATTGAAGTGCTTGGCGACCGCGTCGCGGACCGCGGGGATGTGCGTGGTGCCGCCGCACAGATAGATCGCGGTGAGGTCTTTGCTGGCGATGCCGACCTTGGCGAGCGCCTTGTCGCAGACGTCGAGCGCGCGCTTGATCAAGGCCGCGCTCGCGCGCGCGAGCGTCGGGCGATCGACCGCGAGCTCGAGATCGACCATGCCGGCGGCGGTGCGCAGCACCTGCGGCACGCGGATCACCGCCTGCTCGTGCGCCGACAGCTCGCGCTTCGCCTGCTCGCACGCGAAGCGCAGCTTCTGCCACTCGACGGCCTGTTTGCGCAGATCGACCTTGTGCTGCCGCCAGAACTGATTCGCCGCGGCGTCGGCGAGGACGAGATCGAGATCGTCGCCGCCGAGCCAGGTGTCGCCGGCGGTCGCGAGGATCCGGAAGTGGCGCTGCGAGACGTCGACCAGCGAGAAGTCGAACGTGCCGCCGCCGAAGTCGAAGATGCCGATCGTGCCGCCGAAGCCGGGCACGTAGCGGTTCGCGAGCGCGGCGGCCGACGGCTCGTCGACGGTCGCGACCATGTCGAGCCCCGCCATCTGCGCCGCCTTCCGCATCGCCGCGATCTGCGCGTCGGTGAAGCTGACCGGCACCGCGCACACCGCCTTCTTGACCGGCTTGCCGAGCGCGCGCTGCGCGTTCTCCTTGGCGTCGGCGAGCAGGTACGCGCACAGCTGCGGGATCGCGTACGGCGTCTGCCAGATCTCGATGATCGTCGCGCCGTCGGGGGCCTGCCGGCTGCGATAGGCGGCCTGGCCGAGGAAGGTCTGCACCTCGCGGTCGCCGAAGGGCCGCCCGAGCAGGCGCTTCGGCGAGACGACCGTGCGCGCGGGGTCGGTCGCGATGCGCGCGCGGGCCGGTTCTCCGACGACGATCTGATCCTTCGCCGGGAACGACACCACCGACGGCGTGAACTTCGAGCCCTCGGCGCGCGCGATGAGCGCGACCTTCTGTCCCTGCACCACCCCGATCGAGGTGTACGTGGTGCCCATGTCGATCCCGACGATGGGCTCGTCGCTGGCGGGCATCACCACGCGACCTCTACGATACCGCATATATAATGTCGTGAGGTGTCGGAACCCGCGCGTCGCCCTGCGCTCCTGTTGATCCATCACGACACCGATCTGCTCGACTTCCTCACGCGCGTGTTCGAGGCGCGCGGCTTCGCCGTCAACATCGCCGCGACGACCTTCCAGGCGATGGCGCTCCTCGATCGCGATCGGGAGTACGACGTGATCATCTGCGAGTGGGAGAAGGGGCATGCCGTCGGCGGCGAGGTGTACCGATGGGCGCTGCGGAAGCGCTTCCACCTACGCGGACAGTTCGTCTTCCTCGCCGAAGAGGTCCCCGACGACTTCGATCAGATCGTCGGCGGCCACTGCCTGGCGATCCCGCCCTCGCACACCGAGGAGATCGTGCGCGTCGCCGAGGCGGCGTCGCGGCGCGCCGAGCAGCTGTCGCGGCTCGCCGACGAGGACGTCGCCTGGCTCGACGAGGATCGCCCCACCCTCCTGCTCGCCGACGACGATCCGATCCTGCTGATGGTGATGGCGCGCCTGATCGGCGACGTCGGCTTCGCGGTCACGCCGTGCGAGAGCGGCAACGCGGCGATCGCGCAGCTCGATCGCGGCGACTTCGACGTGATCGTCCTCGACTGGCAGATGACCGACGGCATGGGCGGCGACGTCTTCCAATGGCTGACGACCTTCCGCCCGTGGCTGGTCGAGCGCACGATCTTCTTGACCGGCGGCGCGCCCGATCCGATCCGCAAGATCGCCGGCGGCCGCCCGGTGTTCCCGAAGGGCCAGGACTCGAAGATCTTGCTCGAGCAGATCGCGCTCATCGCGCGCGCGTCGAAGCGAGAAAAGGAAAAGGCGCCCTGACT
>DATJIA010000055.1:0-7205 GCA_035493675.1 Kofleriaceae bacterium
GCGTGCGTCGCGCTCTCGTGTGTCGATTGCGAGCGGGCGCAGCTCGGGCGGCGTTTCCAGACCCGCCGATCGGCGATCGCGGAGCCGCATGCCACGAAATGCCACACCTATCGGGTAGCCTCTTCGCTCTTCTCATATAAATTGCCCTAAGTATGACGAAGCGGCGGCGGCGGAAGTCGGCGTGGAACCAGCGGCGCAAGGGCCAGCTCGAGATCGATCTACGCCCGCGCACCCGGCGCGGCGCGGTCCGGAAGAAGCTCGGCCGCCCCATCACCCACCGCAGGATGGATCCGCGCCACCGCACGCGGCCCGAGCTGGATCCGCGCCACCCGGTGCACGTGGTCTTGCGCGTCACGAGCGAGGTCTCGAGCCTGCGCACGCGGCACGCGTATCGCGCGATTCGCCGCGCGGTCGCGAACGCCCGCGCGCGCTGCGACTATCGCATCGTCCACGCGAGCATCCAGTCGAACCACCTGCACCTGCTCGTCGAGGCCGACACCAAGGACGCGCTGCGCTCCGGCACGCAAGGCTTCGCGATCAGCGCCGCTCGCCGCCTCAATCGCGAGCTCCGTCGCGCGCGCGGCCATGTCTTCGCCTTCCGCTATCACGCCACGACGATCACGACACCCACGCAGGCCCGCAACGCGATCAGCTACATCGTCAACAACTGGCGGCATCACCGGCGCGACCTCTACGACATTCGTCGCACCGATCCGTTCTCCTCCGCCCACGCGATCGCCGAATGGCGCGTCGCGCGCGACGAAGACGCGCTGCCCGTCGTCCGCCCGACGACCTGGCTCCTCACCGACGGCTACAAGCGCGGCGATCCGATCCGCCCCGACGAGATTCCAGGCCCCGATCCGACCCCGTAGCCGTCGCGTCGACCGTGAAACGGTCTAGAACTGGTTCCACAAGTACTGGTTCGTCACCTCGTGGTGGAACTGGACCTCGTTGGTCTTGACCGTCGCGCCCAGCGCGCGCGGGCAGCGATCGGCGGAGGCCGCCTTCAGATCCGCGTAGCGCGACTGCACGCCGTCGCCGTAGATCTTCTTGGTCAGCGCGCTGTCGCGGAAGAGCTGGATCGCGTCGGCGATGTTGTCGGGTAGGTAGCGCGTGCTCTTCTCGACGTTCTTGTCGCTCGGCCCTTCGAGGCCGGTGCGCAGGATCGTGTAGACGCTCATGTACGGGTTGGCGTCGGGCGCGACCGAGCGCACCTCGATGCGCGCCGAGCGCTCGTTGCCGAGCGGGATGCGCACCATCGAGCCGCGATCGATCGCGGAGGCCTTGATCTGGTTCGGCGCCTCGAAGTGCGGATCGAGCCGGCGGTACGCGTTCACCGACGAGTTGAGCGCGAGGCAGATGTCGGGCGCCGACGTCAGCACGCGCGCGATGAACTCCCAGCCCGACTTCGACAGGCCGTCCTTGCCCTTCTTGTCGTGGAAGAGGTTCACGCCCTTCTTCGCGAGCGAGAGGTTGGTGTGCATGCCGTTGCCGTTCACGCCGGCGACCGGCTTGGGCAGGAAGCACGACGTCATGTCGAGCAGGCTCGCGACCTGACGCGCGAGCAGCTTGTAGAGCTGGACTTGATCGGCGGCGACCACCGCGTCGGCGTACTTGAAGTTCATCTCGAACTGCGACGGCGCGACCTCGGGGTGATCCTTCTCGTTCTCGAAGCCCATCGCGCGCTGCGCCTCGGCGCTGCGATCGATGAACTGGCGGAGCGCGTCGCCGGGCAGCGCGTGGTAGTAGCCGCCGGTCGAGATGAAGTCGAAGCTGCGCGTCTCGTGGAAGCGACGCTCGGCGTCGCGCCCGCGGAACAGGAAGCCCTCGATCTCGTGCGCGACGTTGCACACGGTGCCGTCCTTCTTGAACAGGTCGTCGGAGTACGCCTTCAGGCGGCCGCGCAGATCGGCGGCGTACGGCGTGCCGTCGCGCTCGAGCACCTCGCCGAACACGAGCACCTTGCCGGATCCGAAGACGTCCGACGGCAGCCAGTAGAACGCCGACCAGTCGATGCCGAGGCGCAGATCCGATTCCTGCTGCGCCGAGAAGCCGCGGATCGAGCTGCCGTCGAAGGTCAGGTTGTCGACGGAGCCGAGCAAGAACTTCTTGTCGTAGTCGAGCATGTGCAGCCGACCTTCGAGGTCGGTGAAGCACACGGTGACCGCCTTGATCCGCTTCTCGTCGGTCAAATACTTGGTGCGCGATTCCCTGACCTTGTCGGGCTTCGTGCGTGCGAGGCGTTCTTGCTTCGCGCCGAGGTTGAGCTCTTCGAGCTCGTCGTACGAGATCTCGAGGAACGAACGGAGGGAGGACGGGGCTTGCGTCGGGGCGGCTTGCTTTCGATCCACGGCGATGGTTTCGCACGTTTTCGCCGTAAGCTGGGGGTTCGTGACGCACGAGCCGGACGACGCAGCTTTCTTCGCGATGTCGCTCGATCTCATGTGCGTGGCCGGCTTCGACGGGTACTGGAAGCGGCTCAACGGGGCGTGGACCCGCACCCTCGGATGGACCACGGACGAGCTGATGGGGCGTCCGCTCGTCGAGTTCGCGCACCCCGAGGATCGCGAGCGCATCCTCGCCGCGCGCGCCGGCCTGGTCGAAGGAACACCGCTCAAGGCGATGGTGAACCGGTATCTCCACAAGGACGGCACCTATCGCTGGTTGTCGTGGCGATCGGTGTCGGATCCGGTGCGCCGGGTCGTGTACGCGGTCGCGCGCGACGTCACCGCCGAGAAGCGCGCGGAGCGGCAGCTCATGCTCGCCGATCGGCTGGCCTCGCTCGGCACGCTCGCCGCCGGCGTCGCGCACGAGATCAACAACCCGCTGACCTACGTCACGACGAACCTCGAGCTGATGCTCGAGGAGATCGAAGCGCGCCCCGAGCTTTCGTCGTGGCGCGAGCTGGCGATCGAGGCGCGCGAGGGCGCCCTGCGCATCGGCACGATCGTGCGCGGGCTCAAGACCTTCGCGCGCGCCGAGGACGAGCGGCGCGCGGTGATCGAGATCGTGCCGGTGATCGAGCTCGCGATCCGCATGACCGACAACGAGATCCGTCATCGCGCGCGCCTGGTGCGCGATTTCGGCGCGACGCCGCGCGTGCTCGCCGACGACGCGCGGCTCGGCCAGGTCGTGATCAACCTGCTGGTCAACGCGGCGCAGGCGATCCCCGACGACCAGGCCGGCGCGCACGAGATCCGGGTGTCGACCTCGACCGACGCCGACGGCCACGCGGTGATCGAGATCGCCGACACCGGTCCGGGCATCCCGGCGGCGCTGCTCGAGCGCATCTTCGATCCGTTCTTCACGACCAAGCCGATCGGCGTCGGCACCGGGCTCGGCTTGTCGATCTGCCACGGGCTGGTCGAGAGCATGGGCGGGACGATCAGCGCGGCGAACGGCGCGCGCGGCGCGGTGTTCCGCGTGGTCCTGCCGGCGGCCGCGGGCGCGCCGATGCAGGCGCCCGCGATCGCACACGCGCCGGCGACGCGGCGCGCGTCGGTCCTGATCGTCGACGACGAGCCGGCGGTCGCGGGCGCGCTCGCGCGCGTCCTGCGCGATCACGACGTCACCGTCGCGACCTCGGCCGAGGACGCGCTCGCGCGCATCGCGACCGGCGCGCGCTACGACGTGATCGTCTCCGACGTGATGATGCCCGGGATGTCGGGCGAGGAGCTGCACGCGGAGCTCGCGCGGCGCGATCCGGAGATCGCGGGGCGCGTCGTGTTCATCACGGGCGGCGCGTTCACGCCGGCGGCGCGCGCGTTCCTCGATCGCGTGCCGAACGAGCGGCTCGACAAGCCGATCGATCCGGTGGCGCTGCGCGCGGTGATCGCGCGACGCGTCGCCTAACGGGAATCGCGCGCGGGCGCGGCGTCGGGCGGCTTTGGCGTGCCGCCGTCGGGCACGGGCAAGGGCACGGGCGCGGGCACGGGTTTGGTCGTTTCGGGGCCGACGACCTCGAACTTGCGGATGCCGACCAGCTGGCCGTGCACCGTCTCGGTCGTGCACGACCACTCGCCGGTCGGATCCTTGGGCAGCTTGGCCTTCGGCAGCTCGCTGCGATAGACGATGTTGTCGGGCCCGTCGCAGCCCTCGAGCTTGGTCAGCGCGGGCGACGAGCGCGCGTCGACGCGCGCGACCTCGACCGATCCGTGCCGCCAGATGTGCACGATGTCTTCCTTCAAGCCGCCGGGCTCGCGCAAGAGCGACCCGCAGCGCAGGTTGTCGAGCTGATCGGCGCGGATCACGTGCTTCGACGGCGGCAGGCACTCGTAGCCGCCGTAGGTGCCGTGCCCGACGGTCGCCTCGGTCATCGCGAGCGGCGCCGGCGGCACGAACTCGCGCCCGTACCAGACCGCCGAAACCAGGCCCGCGGTCGCGGCGAGCGCGAGCAGCACGCCCTGCGGCGACACGACCTGACCGACCGAGAACGACAAGAGCGCGACCGCGGTCGGCGTCATCGCGGCGGCGGCGAGCAGCGCCTCGAAGTGCGTGATGCCGACGGTCAGCGGCAACAGCACGTTGATCATGCCGAACAAGGCGAGCCCGTACATGATCGACGCGAGCCAGCGCCGCTCCATGATGAAGTTGTCGAAGACGAGATCGATCGTCGACAAGACGCCGCACACGAACAAGATCGGCGCGAGCCACCAGTTCCACGTGCCGAGCGCCCACGTCGCCGACGACGCGTAGATCGGCACCAGGAAGAAGAACATCTGCTGGTAGAACTGCTTGATGATGTAGTTGGTCGCGACGCGCACGCCCTTGCGGACGAAGTGCTCGTCGTCCTTCCGGTTCGCCGGCCCGACGATGAAGCGCAGCGCGACGAACACGAGCAGCCACGATCCGATCAGCGCGATCAAGAGCTTGTCGGCGTAGGCGAGGCCCGCGCGCGACAAGAGCATCATCGACAGCGAGATCGTCAGGCCGCCGAAGCTGTGCAGCCACCACAGCTTGCGCGTGATGTTCTGGAACCGGGTCCGCTTGACCGGACCGGTGCCGCCTTCCTCTTCTCTAGGCGCGTGCGGCATCGTCGATGAGGGCGCGGATGCGCTCGAGGGCGAGCTCGATCTTCTGCATCGGCGGGCCGAACGAGAAGCGCAGGTGGCGATTGAAGCGCGAGTGGCGCGCGGTGCGGCCGCCGCGGCGCTTGCCCGGATCGACGTCGAAGAAGTCGCCGGGCACCGCGATGACCTTCCGATCGAGCGCGGCGCGGAAGAAGCTCATGCCGTCGGCGATCGACGGCGGCAGGTGCTGCGCGCTGGCCCAGACGTAGAAGGTGCCCTCGGGCGGCAGATCGACGTGGAAGCCCATGTCGCGCAGCCCGTTGAGCATCTTGACGCGCTTCTTGCCGAACTCGGCGGCGATCGCGCGCGTCTCGGCCTGGGTCGCGGCCGGATCGAGGAGCGGGATCGCCGCGCGCTGCAGCGGGCGGTTGCCGCCGCCGTCGAGGAACGAGCCCGCCGACGCGACCGCCTCGATGATCTTCTTGGGCGCGACCGTCCAGGTCGTGCGCCACCCGGGATAGCGCCAGTTCTTGGTGAGCCCGTCGAGGATCACGACCGGATCGCGATCGACGTCCTCGACGTAGCGCGCGGCGGTCGAGATGCCGCCCTGCGCGGCGAGATCGGGACGCCACACGTAGTGCGAGTAGAACTCGTCGAGGATCAGCGTGCAGTCGAGATCGCGCGCGACCGCGACCCACTGCGCGAGATCTTCGCCGCCGATCACCTTACCGGTCGGGTTCGACGGATTCGAGACGAGCACGGCGGCGAGGCCGCGGCCCTCGACCTCGCGGCGGAGATCTTCCGCGCTGAACGCGTAGCCGCGCTCGCCCTCGAGCAGGATCGGGATCGGCGCGAACAAGCGGAAGACGTCGAGCAGCTCCTCGTACGCCGTGTAGTCGGGGAGGAAGTGACCGAGGTTGATCTCGCCGAGCGAGGCGGCGACGCGGGTGAGCGCGGCGCGACCACCGCCGGAGATCGCGACGTTCTCCGCCGAGTACTTCGAGCCCATGCCGCGGCGGAACAGGCTGTTGTAGAGCGACGCGATCGCCTCGCGCAGCTCCCACACGCCGGCGACCGGCGCGTACTCGTGCTCGCCGACGCCGATCTCGATCTGATCGAGGCGCGGGGGCGCGCCGGCGAGCGCCTCCGACTCGGGCATCCCCTGACCGAGGTTGCACCAGTCGTCGGGGTCCTTCGAGAAGCCGCGCTTGTTCGCCTCCGACGTCACGAAGATGACGCCGGTGCGCGGCACCTCGCGGAAGGCGGAGAAGTGCGGCGGGTCCTGCGCGAGCGGGCGGAGCACGGTGCCTGCGCCGGGACCTGGAACGACGGTCGACATGATCAGCGAGACTACTCGGGCGCCGCTCGGACCGCCACCCTGTGCTAGCGTGCCTGCGTGCCTCGCTTCGGCGACGTCCTCGGTCAGGACCGTGTGATCGCGCGGCTCCGCGCGGCGATCGCGCGCGGCCGCGTGCACCACGCTTACCTCTTCACCGGCGCGCCCGGCTCGGGCAAACGCGCGACCGCGCTCGCGTTCGCGTCGGCGCTCAACTGCTTCGTGAATCCCGGCGAAGGCTGTGAAGATTGCGAAGCCTGCTCACGCATCGCGGCCGGGATCCACCCCGACGTGATCACGCTCGAGCGCGAAGGCGCGGCGCAGATCGTCCCGATCGAGAGCATCCGCACGAACGTGATCGCGCGCGTCGGCTTGCCGCCGCACGAGGCGCGCACGCGGGTCTTCTTGATCGACGAAGCGAGCGCGATGCAACCGGCGGCGGCGAACTCGCTCTTGAAGACGCTCGAGGAGCCGCCGGCGCGCACGATGTTCATCCTCGGCACGACCGCGCCCGAGCAGCTGCTCCCCACGATTCGCTCGCGCTGCCAGCGCATCCACTTCGCGCCGCGCGCCGCCGACGTGCGCGCGCGCGAGGCCGGCGACGTCGCCGCCGCCGAGAAGCTCGCCGCGCTCGCGGATCAGGTCGCGTCGTTCGCGTCTTCTTCCGGTGCGTCGGGGCTCGGCGCCGCGATCGCGCTCGCCGCCCGCGTGACCGAAGGCAAGGGCGACGCCGCGGCGGTGCTCGAACAAGCCGCGCATCGCCTCCACGCCACCGCGCGCGCCCTCGCCTCCTCCGATCCGGCGCGCGCGCGCACGCTCGCCGACTACGGCCGCCGCATGCTCGACGCGATCACCGCGCT
>DATJIA010000056.1:0-23104 GCA_035493675.1 Kofleriaceae bacterium
CGCTCGTCGCGCAGGTTCTGGTGCTCGTACCAGGTGCCGTACCACCACCAGTCGCCCTTCGCCTCCTTCGGATCGCGCGGCACGTCGCCGGTCACCGCGATCGCCGGGTTCATCGGCTCGAGGCCCGCGGGCAGCGGATCGACGAGCGCGACGTGGTAGCGGCGGTTCTCGTTGACCATGGTCAGCCGCACGCGCACGCGCGCGCCCGCCTTGATGTGCCAGACGCCGTCCTTCTCGCGCCGCACGTCCGCGGGATCGTCGACCGCCTCGTAGAGTCGATCGACTACGAAGCCGTAGTCAGCTGACTGCAGCTGCAGCGACGCCGGCGCGTAGGTCATCCCGATCCGGTAGTAGAGGCGGCCCTTGGCGCCGTCCTTCTGGATGATCAGATCGCTCTTCTTCGCGGCGACCGCGTCGGCGACGAACTTCATCGGGATGTCGACCGCGAAGCGATCGGTGGTGTGGCCCTTGAACGTGTAGTCGCCCGCGTACTGATCGCCGAGCCACACGCGCGCGACGTAGTCGGGCGCGGTCTTCTCGTAGGTCTGGAAGTACTGATCGAGCGCGGTCAAGACGAAGACCGACTCGTCGGTGTTCTCCCAGCGGCCCTGCACGCGGTGCGCGAGCAGGCCGGTGACGACCTTCGGGATCAGATCGTTCTTCGGCGCCTCTTGGATCAGCGACTCGAGGATCACCGCGTCGACGCGGCGGTCGCTGTTCAAGAGCAGGTAGTTGCCGTCGGCGTAGCCGGTCCGCCAGTTCGCGGCGCCCGCGGTCTCGCTGACCGTGTTGCCGAGCGTGTGCAGGATGTCGGCGCGCTCGGCGTCGGTGTCCTTCTGCCCGGTCATGACGCCGAGCAGCCAGCCGTTCGCCTCCATCGGCAGCTTCTTGGCGCCGCCCGCCTCCTTCAAGAGGCCCTTGGCGCGCGCGACGTCGACGTCGCCCGCGAGCTTGCGCACGTACAGCGCGTAGCTCGTGATCGATCGCTTGACGTCTTCCGGATACCACGCGGGGTAGTGCTGCTCGATCTCGCGCAGGTACTGCAGCGCGCGCGCGATCATGTCGGGCGGGACCTTGTAGCCCTTCGCCTTCGCGCGCACGAGCGCGTTGGTGACGTGCACCGAGTTGAACGGGAACGACTCGTGGCCGCGCTCCCAGATCGGGAAGCCGCCGTCGTAGTTCTGCATCGACGCGAGGTGCTCCATGTCGTCGGCGAGGCGCGCCTCGATCGCGGCCGGCGCGGGCAGGCCCTTGGCGTGGAACGCGCCGAGGACGTCTTTCAACGCGGCGATCGAGAGATCGCGCGACGCGATCTGCTCCGAGCACTCGAACGGATAGGTGACGAGGTAGAGGAACGCGTCGGTGAGCGCCTGCAGCTGCGTCGAGCTCGTCTCGATCTCGAGCCCGCCGAACTGCTTGACGATCTGACCGGGCAGCGCGACCGGCTGGCGGATCGCGCCGTCGTCGATCACGCCGTAGGTCGCGAACGCCTCGGTCGTCGCCGGCGTCCACACCGGCAGCGCGAGCTGCGACGCGTCGCCGATCGATCCGGACGCCGCCGCGAGTTGGAAGCGCGCGGTGCCCGCCATCTCGGTCTTGGCCGGGAAGCGAACCTCGACGCGATCGTTGGCGGGCACCGTGACCTCGCGTCCTTCACCGTCGGTGAGATCGGCGTTGGTCGCGCGCACCGCCACGCGCACCTTCATCGGCGCGTCGGTCTGGTTCTGCACGACGACCGGCAGCTGGAAGCTGTCGCCGAAGTTCAGGAAGCGCGGCGGCGACGGGCGCACCATCAGCGGCAGGCGCGCGGTGATCGCGCTCTCGCCCTTGCCGAAGTTGCGCTCGCCCGACGCGGCGATCGCGACGATGCGATAGCGCGTGAGGTTGTCGGGCATCTTCACCGCGACGTTCGCGCGACCGCTCGCGTCGGTCATCACCGACGGCGAGAACGCGGCGAGCGGGTTGAAGTTGGTGCGCACGGCGAGCGGTCCGCTCGGCGCGCCGCTGCTGTCGACGGGGCCGTTGGTCTCCTCGGGCGGCGCCTTGTCTCCCTTCTCGGCCTCCTTCAGCTTCTTCATCGGCGCCTGGCGATCGCGGCCGCCCATCGCGCCGCGCGCCATCGGCGCGGCTGGCAACGCGGTGACCTCGTCGGCCTCGAAGCGGTAGTTGCCGTCCATGTTCTCGCCGGCGAGCATCCCGGTGGTCGTGGTCGCCGTGTTGCCTTGCGCGAGCATCGTCGCGTCGGGCGTCGCGAGCTGCACGTAGTTGTGCAGGTAGTAGTCGCGCGCGCCGCCGTCGCGTCCGCCGTAGAACAGATCGATCGGCGACGGGAACTGGTAGCCGCTGAGCGCGAGGATCGCTTCGTCGACGACGACGACCGCGACCTCGGCGTTCGCGACCGGCTTGCCGTTCGCGTCGGTGACGACGATCTGCATCGTCGACTGCTCGCCGGGCGCGACCTTCGCCGCGTTCGGCGTCACGACGACGCCGAGCGTGCGCGACTTCGGCGGCACCGGCAGGTTGATCGAGCCGCGCGCGTACGCGGGCCGCTTGGGCAAGGACGTGTCGGGGTTGCCGTTGTCGTCGAGGCGCGCCGCCGAGCCGATCAGATCGATCTGCGCGATCACGTTCGGCACGTAGTTGTCGACGATCGGCACCTTCACGGTCATCGACGGGCCGTCGAAGTGCAGGCGCTGCGTCGACAGGATGCCGCTGCGGCGCACGCTCAGGATCGCGTCGGCGGGATAGAACGGCGCCTGCACGAGGATCTCGGCGGTGTCGCCGCCCTTGTACTCCTTCGCGTTCGGGATCATCTGCACGGTCTCTTGCTTGACGCCGCGCTCGGGCGGGTTGTCGCCGCCGGTGACCCACACGGTGAGCTCGGTCTCGTTCTTGCGGCCCTTGTCGTCGACGATCGTCGCGGTGACGCGATACGTGCCGCCGTCCTTGGTCGCGAGCGTGCACGGCACCGCGTCCTTGCCCGACGTCAGCGCGCAGTCCGCGGGATCGACTTCTTTCGTCTTGTACTTGCCGTGCTCGTAGGTCCAGTCGAGGCGCACGCTGTGGACCTGCATCGACTTGCCCGTGACCGCCTTGCCGTCGATGTCGACCGCGATCGCCTCGAGCTCGATCGGCTGGCCCTTCTCGACGAACGGCTTCTTCGTCTTCACGCCGACGTACAGCGCGCTCGGATGAACGATCAGCGCGCTCGCCGAAGCCCACGCCTGCCGATTGACGTCGGTCACCGACGCCTGCGCGCTCACGCTCATCGGCACCGACGGGTTCGCCGACAAGAAGTCCATGTGCAGCACGTTCGCGCCGGTCGCGTCGGTCTTGCCGGTGTGCTGCCACGTCTTCGGCTGATGACGGAGGATCGCGGACTCGTCCTCGTCCCACCACGAGCGATACGACCACCACGGCATCCAGTGGCCGAAGATGAACTCGTCGCGGTTGGGCGGCGTGTAGGTCGTCTCTTGCGCGGTGACGTACCAGTTGACGGGCGCGCCGCCGAGGCCGCCGCCCGCGTAGTAGTTCGCGTTGACCGTGACGTCGGCGGATCCTCCGACGAGCTGCGGGCCTTGCGAGACGTTCGTCGAGACCTCGAACTCGGGCCGACGGAACTCCTGGATCTGGAACCCGTGATACGTCTCGCCGCTCATGCGGCCGCTCGCGGTCAAGTGCACCTGCGCGTAGCCGAGGTTCGGCGTGTCGGGCAGCTTGAACGAGAAGTCGAAGCCGCCGGTCGGCGCGACCTTCACCTTGCCACCGCCGATCTTGTTGCTCATCTGATCGGTGACCTCGTACGTGACGTCGTTGACCATGCCCGCGACGCCGCCGACGTCGCCGCCCTCGCCGAGCCCGATCTTGCGGAGCCAGCCCTTCAGGTGGACCTCTTCGCTCGGGCGATACATCTGGCGATCGTCGACGACGTACCAGGCGAGCTGATCGCCGCGCGCCTGCTTGATCCAGGTGCCGTACTCGCCCCAGCTCTCGTCGGTGACGAACGCCAGGTCGTCGCCCTTGGTCGCGACGAGCAGGTTGACGCCCTTCTTGCCGCCGGGACCGAGCGGCAGCTTCGCGGTGCCGTCGTCGCCGGTCGACGCCGTGATGTTCCACGGCACCATCTCGAGCTTCACGCCCTTCTCGGGCGCGCCGTCGGCGAGGCGCGTCGCCCACGCGACCATCTCGCCGTCGTCGACGAACGCGTCGACCGCGAGCCGCGTCGACTGCACCCACGTGTAGAGGCGCGGCGGGTCGTAGCTCTCCTTCCACGGGTACGGCTCGACGATCGCGATCACGTTGCCGAGCCCGTCCTTGCCGAGCGCGCTGTCGAGATCGAGGTGCGTCTCGGTGAGCTCGTCCTTCTTGCCCGTGATCTTCACGAGCTGATCGAAGACCTTCTTGCCCGGCACCGTCGGCGGGTTCTTCTTGTCCCACTGGTGCTGCAGGTAGTAGGTCCACTTGTCGTAGTCACGCGGCGTGACCTCGTACAGCTTCACCTTCAGGTGCTCGTACGTGATCGTGAAGACGTCGAGGGTCGGCTTCTTCGCGGTGGGATCGAGCACCGCCATCCCCGACGGGCCGAAGAAGTTCGGCGTCGGGTTGCCGACCTTGAAGATCAGCTGGTGGTCCTTGCCGAGCGTCTGGCCGAAATCGTCGAGGAGACCGCCGGAGACCGTGATCTCGTACTTCGTGTGGGCCTTGGTGCCGCCCATGATCGTGATGTAGCTGCCGTTGCCCATCACCTTCACGCCGGGGATCGCGGGCGTGATCTCGAGCTGCGACGCGTCGAAGCGATCGGCGTCGAGCGGGTTGTTGAATTCGATGTAGAACGGCGTGCCCGGCGGGCAGTCGTTGCCGTAGCTGCACTCGGCGCGCTCGATCTTGAGCGGCGGGTAGGTCGAGAACGAGTACGACTGCGGATCCTTGGTCGTGTTGGGACCCTCGGCCGACGGCGTGCCGGCGCCGATCGTCACCGAGACCGGCGTGTCCTTCGGGAACGGCGCCGTCGCGTGGAACGCGATCCAGCGGCCGTCCTGCTCGTTCGCCTTCGCGCTGTCGACGAGCGACTTCAGGTCGGCGTTCTTCGCGATCGCGGCGTCGTCGAGGAGCTCGATCGCATACGCCTTGCCGTCGGCCTCCACCTTGGTCTTCGCGAGCACCGCGGCGCGATCGATCTTCTGATCGAAGAGCACGAACATCGGCACGTCGAGGTGGGTCGGGCCGCCCTGCGGGTATTCGGTCAGCGCGCGCGGCGCCGGCGTGGTGAACGTGAAGCGCTTCGCTTCCTGCAAGACGTTGCCGGTCGCGCTCTTGGTGCCCTTCGGGATCTCGACGGTGTACGTGGTCGCCTGCGGGAAGCGGACCTCGGGATCGAAGAGCAGCGTGCGCGTGCCGATCCAGCGCCACTTTCCTTTCGGCGTCGGCGTCAGCGTGACGGGGACGTTCGCGGCGGCGTCGGTCTGCGACGTGACCGCGACCATCGGCTGCGAGAACGTGATCGAGAGCTGCGGCGCGATCGGCACGTCGCCGTCGGGCGACCAGCGCAGCACTTGGAGATCTTTGTTCTTGTCGTTCGTCGCGTTCGGCGCGGGCGGCGCGTTGCCGCCGGGAGGCGGGAAGCTACCCTTCACCGTGTTGCCCGTGCGCGGCGGCGGCTGCGACTTCGCGCGCAGCGCGAAGTCTTTCTGATCATCCGCGTCCGCCTTGAGCGCGGGCATGCGGTTCAGGATCTGCTCGGCGTCGCCGTCGGAGATCTTGGTCGCCGGCGCGAGCTTCGAGTGATCGTTGGCGGGCGGCCCCGACTTGCCGTCGCTGAGGCGCAGATCGAGGCCGGGCGGCGCGTCTTGCACGAGCGCGACGTCGCTGCCGCCGGATCCGGATCCGGATCCCGCGGTGATCGTCGGGCCGACCGGCGAATTCTTCGGACCGCACGAGAACCCGACGAAGGAGCAGATGAGCAGCGCGGACATCCCGCGCCGGAACGGGGTCACGATGGGCTTCACGGCGTTATCAACGCACGAGCGCCCACAACGCGCTATGGCTAGACCCCGGGCTCTTCGCGATCGTGCGCGTGCGCAATTCCGTCGCGGATGCGCGCAGGGAGCTTCGCTTCGTCGAGGATGACCTTGCCGGTGTGAACGGCGCGCACCTGATCTGCGGTGATCGTCACGTCACCGAGGTTCTCGAAGTACACGACCAGATCCTTGTCGTGGACCTCGCGGACCGCGCCGACCTCTTCCCCGTCTTCCCGCGTGTAGACCTGGTCGCCGAGCTCGGGTCGCTTCATGCGCCGAAGGTACCACCCATCAATAGAAGGTGGCGCCGACGAGCAAGCTGCCGATGCCGCCGTCGCCGTCGAGCGCGAAGAAGCCGCGCAGCTGCGCGCCGATGGAATAGGTCGGGCGCGCGAACAGCTCGTAGCCGAGCGCCACCGTCCCGGCGCCCTCGACCTTCTTGTCGGTGACGACGCCGGCGCCGCCCTCGAGCCAGAAGCGCGCCGTCGGCCAGATCTGGAGCGAGGCGGTCTCGAGGTGGATCGTGTCGTCCCCGTCGGTCGCCAAGGTGAAGCCGCCGCCGAGGATCACGTGGTGCGCGATCGCCCAGCCGATGCGCAGATCGGCCAGGCCGACCGGGTCGTCTGCCGCCGCGAGGCCGCCGGCCGCGGTGAAGCGGAAGCCGCGGTCGATGCCCTCGGCGGCGCGGCCGACGGTGTTCACCGGGGTCTCGCCGGGTGGCCCGTCGGAGATCGTCGCGTCGGGCGCGATCGTGACAGTCGTGGTCGTGGTGATCGTGATCGTTTGAGGTTGCTGTGCCGAGGCGACGGCCGGGACGAACAACACCGTCGCGACGACCGCCCCCGCGGTACGTGCGCTCATGTTCCGAGGCTAGTTCCGCTTGCTACACGGAATCAACGATGATGGTCGTGCATCGAAGGTGAGCCGTGAAACACGTGGTGATCATCGGGGGCGGATTCGGCGGGCTCGCGGCGGCGCGCGCGCTCCGGAAGGCGAACGTGCGGATCACGCTGCTCGATCGCCGCAACCACCACGTCTTCCAGCCGCTGCTCTATCAGGTCGCGACCGCGGCGCTCAACCCGGCGGACATCGCGTACCCGATCCGCGGCGCGCTCCGCAAGCAGTCCAATGTCCGGGTCTTGCTGGCGGACGTCCGGACGATCGAACCGGACAACCACAAGATCATCCTGGACGACGGCGAGCTCGAGTACGACTTCGTGATCGTCGCGACCGGCGCGACCCACTCGTACTTCGGCAAGCCGTGGGAGCCCCTCGCGCCCGGCTTGAAGTCGGTCGAGGACGCGCTCGAGATCCGGCGGCGCGTCTTGGTCGCGTACGAAGCCGCCGAGCGCGAGAGCGATCCGGCGCTCCAGAAAGAATGGCTGACCTTCGTCGTCGTCGGCGCGGGCCCGACCGGCGTCGAGCTCGCGGGCGCGTTGCGCGAGATCGGCGTGCAGACGCTCGCCCACGACTTCCGCGGGATCGATCCGACGTCGGTGCGCGTGATCCTCGTCGAGGGCAAGGACCGCTTGCTGCCGACCTTCGCGCCGAAGCTGTCGGAGGCCGCGCGCAAGACGCTCACCAAGCGCAAGGTCGACGTGCGGATCAGCGCGATGGTCACCGACATGGACGAGCGCGGCGTCACGGTCTCGCTCGGCGGCGCGACCGAGCGCATCGCGGCGCGCACGGTCTTGTGGGCGGCGGGCGTGCAGGCGTCGCCGCTCGCGCGCTCGCTCGGCGTGCCGCTCGATCGCGCGGGCCGCGTGATCGTCGAGCCCGATCTCTCGATCCCGGGCCACCCCGACGTCTTCGTGATCGGCGATCTCGCGAAGATGATCTCCGACGGGACCGAGGTGCCGGGCATGGCGCAGGGCGCGATCCAATCGGGCCGACACGCGGCCGCGATCATCAAGGGCGCCGCGCGCGCGCCGTTCCGCTATCGCGACAAGGGATCGATGGCGGCGATCGGCCGCAGCCAAGCGGTCGTGCAGATCAAGGGCGTCGAGCGCGCGGGGTTCTTCGCGTGGCTCATGTGGTGGGTCGTGCACATCGCGCTCTTGATCAGCTTCCGGAACCGCTTCGCGGTGATGTGGCAGTGGATCTGGTCCTACGCGACCTTCCAGCGCGGCTCGCGCCTGATCACGGGCCCGTTGCCGCAGCTGCCGAAGGTCACCGGCATCGCGCACGACGGCGCGCCGGCGCTGCCGCCGCCCGCCGAGCCGGTGGTCCTGCCTCAGAACGACTGAGTCGCGAACCGGAACAAGAGCCAGGTCGGGTGCGCGGTGTCGGGCGCGAGGACGATCGCGCCGTCGTGGCCCCCGCCTTCGCGATGGATCAGGTGCGCGCTGTCGGCCTTGGTGCCGCCGCTGCTCGTCGCGTAGACGGCGATCGGCGCGCCGAGCGCGATCGCATCCGAGATGCGCGCGGTCGCGTCGTCGAGCGACATCGTCTGCCAGTCGGCGTCGGTCGAGTGCACGCCGAGATCGGTCGCGTAGTCGAGCGTGACGCCCGGGTGCCAGCCCTCGGCGAACGCGGGCGCGGGCAGCGGCGCGCCGGCGCCGCGCACGCGGATCGCCGGATCGGTGCCGGTGCCGAGCACGTCGACGACCATGCGATAGACCGCGCCGCCGAGCTGCACCTGCACGACCGCGTGATCGCCGTTGATCTGCGCGCACCGCGCGTCGCCGGGCGGGACGATCGCGACCACCGTGCCGTCGACGCGGCCGAACGCGTTCGTGAGCACGTCGCCGAAAGTCGACGCGCAGGCGGCGTCCTTGCCGGCGTCGGGCGCCGCGTCGGTGGCGGTCGCGGCGCTGGTCCCGCAAGCGGCGAGGATCACGAAGAGGGCGGCGCGCATCGCGCGCGTGTAGCACGGTCGCGCGCGGCGGTGCTAGCTTCCCCGCATGCGCGCGATGCTCTCGATCTTGATCGTGTGTGCGACGGCGGCGAGCGCGGGCGCGATCCCGATCGGGTCGGTGACGATCCGCAACGCGTCGAACAGCGAAGTGGGGAGCGTCGACTCGGACGGCACCGTCCGCAGCTCGTCGAACAGCTCGCGCGGCAAGATCGAGAAGGACGGCACGATCCGCAACGACTCGAACAGCGCGGTCGGCAAGGTCGAGAGCGACGGCACCGTGCGCAACAGCTCGAACAGCTCGATCGGCCGCGTCGAGGACGACGGCACGATCCGCAACAGCTCGAACAGCTCGATCGGCAAGATCGAGAGCGACGGCACGATCCGCGACGGCTCGAACCGATCGATCGGGAAGATCGAGGGCTACTCGTCGGGCCTGCGCTTCGAGGTCGCCGCGCTGCTCTTCTTCTTCGACGCGGCCGGCGGGCTGAAGTAACCGCCGCTCAGCGCAGCGTGTAGACGACGGTGAGGTCGGTGCACGCGGCCGAGGTCGGCGCTTCGAACGCCCACGCCTTCACGTCCTCGAGGACGGCGGCGTCGTAGCTGGCGAGGCCCGAGCTCTTCACGAGATCCGCCTTCGCGACCTTGCCCGTGGGATCGACGCAGATCATCAGCTCGGTCGCGGCCGAGTCGCCGAGCACCTTCTCCATGTGCATGGCGACGTTGTCCGCCGACGGCAGGAGCGCGTCGCCGCGCAGCGCGGGGAACGTCAGGTGCTGCGCGGTGAAGTCGAGCTGCGGGACCACGTGGCCCGACGGCGCCGCGATCGGCGAGGTCGAGGTGGTGGCGGCGCAGGCGGGGAGAGCGAGGGCGGCGGCGAGAGCGATGGAACGAAACGTCATGGAATCCTCCGGTAAGAACGCCCTCTTCAACCTGCGTGCCGACACGTGAGCGATCTAACTCGCGCAAACGCTAGATCCGCGCAGCCGCTGCGGCGTCGCCCTGCGACGTCTCAGGATGTCGCAGCGGGAATGCGCCGCGCGCGAGCCCGGGTTGACACGACGCCGCGAGGGCAGGATGTTCGCGCCCCCGCAGAGGAACCTGAAGATGGCTGAACGCGAAGACGTGACGAAGATCCAGGCGTCGTTCCAGGCGCTCAAGTCCGAGGTCGGAAAGGTCCTGGTCGGGCAGGACGACATGCTGCACCGGCTGCTGCTCGGCCTCCTCGCCGGCGGGCACGTGCTCCTCGAAGGCGTGCCCGGGCTCGCGAAGACCCTCGTGGTCCGCACGCTCGCCGACGCGATCGACGGCACGTTCTCGCGGATCCAGTTCACGCCCGACATGCTGCCCGGCGACGTCGTCGGCACGCAGATCTTCAACCCGCGCGAGGGCAGCTACGCGGTCAAGAAGGGGCCGGTGTTCGGCAACTTCATCCTCGCCGACGAGATCAACCGCGCGCCCGCGAAGGTACAGGCCGCGCTGCTCGAGGCGATGCAGGAGCGTCAGGTCACGATCGGTGATCAGACGTTCAAGCTCGCCGAGCCGTTCCTCGTGCTCGCGACCCAGAACCCGATCGAGCAAGAAGGCACGTATCCGCTTCCGGAAGCGCAGCTCGATCGCTTCATGTTGAAGATCAAGGTCGGGTATCCGTCGCGCGAGGACGAGGTCAAGATCATCGATCGCATGGCCGGCTCCGGCTCCGAGCCGCACGCGACCAAGGTGATGACGTGCGACGAGGTGCTCGCCGCGCGCGACGTCGTCAAGCAGGTGTTCGTCGACGACAAGGTGAAGCGCTACGCGGTCGATCTCGTGACGGCGACGCGCGATCCGAAGGCGGTCGGGATGCCGCAGCTCGCGCCGCTCGTCGACAACGGCGCCTCCGTGCGCGGGAGCTTGTCGCTGATCAAGGTCGCGAAGGCGCACGCGCTGCTCGCCGGCCGCGACTACGTCAGCCCGCACGACGTGAAGACGGTGGCGCACGACGTGCTCCGCCATCGCGTGCTCGCGAGCTACGAGGCCGAGGCGCAGGGCAAGACCAGCGATCATCTGATCGAGCAGATCCTCGAGAACGTCCTCGTTCCCTGAGCTAGACGATGTTGCCTGCGGAGATCGCCGCCAACGTCCGGCGCATCCAGTTCGTCACGGGGCGCCAGGTCGCCGACGTGATGGCGGGCGCGTACCTCTCGGTCTTCAAGGGCCGAGGCATGGAGTTCGACGAGGTGCGCCCGTACGTGCCCGGCGACGACGTGCGCACGATCGACTGGAACGTCACCGCGCGCACCGGCGAGCCGCACGTGAAGCGCTACGTCGAGGAGCGCGAGCTCACCGTGATGCTCGTCGTCGATGTTTCGGCGTCGCTCGAGTTCGGATCGGGGCGGCGATCGAAGCTCGAGGCCGCGGTCGAGCTCGCGGCGCTGCTCGCGCTCAGCGCGGTCGCGAACGACGACAAGGTCGGGCTCCTCTTGTTCAAGAAGGGCGCGGACCTCTACATCCCACCGCGCAAGGGCGGCAAGCACGCGCTGCGCGTGATCCGCGAGGTGTATTCGCGCGCCGAGGAAGCCGACGCGGGGCGCGCGCGGCGCGCGTGGCTCGCGGAGGTCCCGCGGTTCGTGCGGTCGCTGTTCGCGAAGCTGCGCATGCGCACGGCGGCGGCGCCCAGGCGCGAGACCAGCATCGCGGCGGCGCTCGAGTTCTGCCAGCAGGTCTTGCCGCGGCGCACGGTGATGTTCCTGATCTCGGACTTCCTCGACGAGGGCTATCTGCCGGTCCTGCGCCACGCGCACCGCAAGCACGACGTCGTCGGCGTCGCGATCCGCGATCCGCGCGAGGCGGAGATGCCGCCGTCGGGGCTCGTGACGCTCGAGGACGCGGAGACCGGACGCACGCGCGTGGTCGACACCGCGTCGCCGGAGTTCCGCACCGAGCTCCTCCGCGACGCGAAGGCGCGCAAGCAGAAGCTCGCCGACGAGCTGCGGTCGTCGGGGATCGATCTGATCAACCTCGAGGCGGGCGAGTCGGTGATCGATCCGCTCTTGCGCTTCTTCCGCGAGCGCGAGCGGAGGCAGCGGCGATGAAGCGCTTGCTCGTGATCGCGCTCGTCGCATCGTGCGGGAAGGCGAGCGCGCCGGTCGACGATCACGCGTGGCCCGATCCGCCGAAGGACGCGATCGTCAAGCCGACCGACTCGGGGCCGGTGAAGGCGACCGTGAGCGTGTGGCCGCCGAAGCCGACGCTCGGCGATCCGATCTACGTGCGCCTCACCGTCGAGGCGCAGGCGCACGTCACGATCGACGTCCCGTTCGAGCGCGATGTCCTGGGCGGCTTCAAGGTCGCCGCGTTCGACGCGCAGCACGATCACGGCAAGGACGGCGGGCCGATCGAGATCCGCACCTACGAGCTCGAGGCGCCTTCGAGCGGACACCATCGCATCCCGCCGCTCCGCTTCGAATTCGTCGACGGGCGCGCCCAGAAGGACAAGACCGAGAAGCTCGAGATCCTCACCGACGAGGTCCCGCTCGAGGTCGGCGCGGTGTCGACCGATCGCACGAACGCGGATCTGAAGCCCCCCAAAGGCGCGATCGATCCGGTGCTCGGACGCCGCGCGACGTGGCCGTGGATCGCCGGCGCGGTCGCGTTCGCCGTGATCGCGGCGATCGGCTACTGGGTCTTCACCGAGACGCGGCGTCGCACGACGATCCGCCTGCAGGTCTCGGCGTACGAGACCGCGCTGGCCGCGCTGGCCGCGCTCGAGGCGCGCGGCGCGCCCGCGGCCGACGACGCCGACGCGTGGTTCGTCGAGCTCAGCGCGATCGTCCGGAGATATCTCGAGGGCCGCTTCGGCGTGCGCGCGCCCGAGCTCACCACCGAGGAGTTCCTGCAGGAGGCCTCGCGATCGAAGGCGCTCGACGACGAGCACCGCGAGAAGCTCGCCGACTTCCTCGAGCGCTGCGACCGCGTGAAGTTCGCGGGCTGGCGCCCGCAGGCCGACGAATCGCTCGCGACGCTCGGCGCCGCGCGCGCGTTCGTCGAGGAGACCAAGCGCCCCGACTCCGAGGTGGCCGCATGATGGCGCTCCTCCATCGCATGTTCGGGCCGACGTTCGAATTCGCGCACGGCTGGTACCTGTTCGCCGCGTTCGCCGCGATCCCCGCGCTCTTGTTCGCGCACCACGCCGCCGGGCGCGTCGTGTTCTCGTCGATCGACGCGCTCCCCGCGCGCGGCGCGAGCTGGCGCACGCGGCTCGCGTGGCTGCCGGACGCGTTGATCGCCGCGGCGGTGCTCGCGCTCGGCGTCGCGCTCGCGGGGCCGCGCACCGGCGACACCCAGTCGCGCGTGCGCAGCGAGGGCATCGCGATCCTGATGACCGTCGACACCTCGGGCTCGATGGCGGCGCTGGATCTGAGCGAGCCGAGGACCGAGCAGACCCGCCTCGACGCGGTGAAGAGCGTCTTCCATCGCTTCACGCTCGGCCGCCCCGACGACGCGATCGGGCTGGTCTCGTTCGCGCGCTACGCCGACACCCGCGCGCCGCTCACGCTCGATCACGGCAACCTGCTCGCCGCGCTCGACGCGCTCGACATCACGCGCGAGCCCGGCGAGGACGGCACCGCGATCGGCGACGGCCTCGCGCTCGCGGTCGAGCGGCTCGCGCAGGCGAAGGCGAAGTCGCGCGTGATCATCCTGCTCACCGACGGCGTCAACAACGCCGGCGTCGAGTCGCCGCTCGGCGCCGCCGAGTGGGCCAAGCAGAACGGCATCAAGGTCTACACGATCGGCGCCGGCACCAACGGCATGGCGCCGATCCGCGTCGAGTCGCCGTTCGGCGGCACCGAGCTGGTCTCGACGCCGGTCGAGATCGACGAGGAGCTGCTGCAGAAGATCGCGGAGACCACCGGCGGCCGCTACTTCCGCGCGACCGACAACAAGTCGCTGGCGACGATCTACGGCGAGATCGACAAGCTCGAGCGCACGCAGATGAGCGAGACGCGCTTCACCGAGTACCGCGAGCTCTACGGCTGGTGCGTCGGCTTCGGGCTCGGGCTCGCGGTGCTCGCGTTCCTCCTGCGCGGGACGATCCTGCGGAGGCTGCCGTGAGCGATTGGACCTGGGCCCACAAGGAGTGGATCCACCTGATCTGGGCGGTGGTCGCGCTGGTCGTGTGCCTCGCGATCTTCGAGCTGCGCGGCCGCGACGCGCTCGCCCGCTTCCTGTCGCCGGAGATGCAGCGGCGCTTGACCACGCGCGCGACCGGTGGCCGCGTGATCGGGCGGCTCGCGCTGTTCGGGCTCGCGCTGGTGATGGGCGTGCTCGCGCTGATGCGGCCGCAGTCGGGCGTGGTCGCCGAGCACGTGAGCGCGTCGAAGTTCACGTCCGACGTCGTGATCGTCCTCGATGTCTCGCGCTCGATGCTCGCCGAGGACGTCGCGCCCAACCGGCTCGCGCGCGCGAAGATCGAGATCAAGAACATGGCGCAGAAGCTCGGCGGCGCGCGCGTCGGGCTGGTCGCGTTCGCGGGCCGCGCGGCGATGATGTGCCCGCTCACGCCCGATCACGCGTTCTTCGATCTCGCGGTCGACGAGACCGACGTGCGATCGGTCGGCAAGGGCGGCACCCGCATTGGCGACGCGCTGCGCACCGCGATCAAGTCGTTCCCGCCGGGGCCGGGCTCGAAGCTGGTCGTCCTGATCACCGACGGCGAAGATCACGACTCGTTCCCGCTCGACGCCGCCGACGAGGCGAAGAAGGCCGGCGTCCATGTCGTCGCGGTCGGGCTCGGCAGCGAGGAGGGCGCGCCGATCTACCTCACCGATCCGCAGACCGGCGCGAAGACGCAGGTGCTGCACGACGGCCAGCCGGTGATCTCGAAGCTCGACGGCGAGACGCTGCGCCAGATCGCGCTGAAGACCGAAGGCGCGTACGTGCCGGCCGGCACCAGCGCGCTCGATCTCGAGTCGATCGTGAAGGAGCACGTGCAGCCGATCGTCCGCAAGGACGCCGACGCCGCGGTCCGCGTGATCCAGACCGAGGAGTACGTGTGGTTCGTCTTGGCCGCGATGGTCGCGCTGCTCGGCGCGTTGTGGCTCGGCTCGACGACGGGAGAGCGATCGTGAGGCGCGTCTTGATCCTGGTGATCATCGCCGCGTGCGCGGGCGGCGAGCACCGCGACGCGCGCGACCGCTACAACGAGGGCGTCGCCAAGCTCGGCGACCAGAAGTTCGAGGACGCCGAGAAGGCGTTCTCCGACGCGATCAACCAGGCCGGCGTCGATCCGGAATTGCGCGCGCGCGCCGCGTTCGATCTCGGCACCGCGTACGCCGAGCACGCGAAGTCCGTCGAGAAGGACGATCCGGACAAGGCGCTCGAGCTGCTGCACCTCGCGATGGGCTGGTTCAACGACGCCAACCGGCAGAGCCCGGACCCCGACGCGAAGAGCAACCTCGCGATCGTCAGCGCGCGCGCGCAGGCGCTCAGCGATCAGGTCAACAAGGGCAAGAACGGGCTGCAGCCGCGGCTCGAGCGCTTGATCGCGTCGCAGCGCAAGGTGCGCGATCAGGTGCAGAGCTTGTGGGAGCAGGTCGTCGCGGCGGGCGCGAGCGCGGATCCGACCGCGCAGCGCGACGCGTACGAGAGCAATGCCACCGTCGAGCGCACGCTGCTCGCCGAGGCCGGCACGATCAGCGACATGGCCGGCGACGAGATCAGCAAGATCGGCGCGAAGCCGGAGGAGCAGCGCTCGGACGAGGAGAAGTCGCGGCTCGTGCAGCTGCAGAACCTCGATCTGTACGTGCAGGACGCGCGCACCGCGCTCGGCGACGCGCGGCGACAGCTGCACGGGCTCGCGGGCGAGCCGGCGCGCGCGAGCGCGGAAGCGGCGCTCGAGGGGCTCAAGCGCGCGCGCGAGCAGCTGCTCGATCCGATCACGGTCTTGCAAGAGCTCGGACGCGAGGAGCTCGAGCTCGCGCAGGACACGAGCGTGGACAAGCCGGGGATCGGCGCGGCCGCCGCGGCGCCGCCGTCGCGATCGCCGGCGATGCTCGCCGAGCGACAAGGGCGGATCGCGGATCGCGTGGGCGAGGTGCTCGCGCGATTGAAGGCCGGCGTCGAGCACGAGGATCAAGCGAAGGACGACGAGGCGAAGAAGACGATCGCGCAGGTCAAGGCCGCGCTGCCGTCGGTGGAGAGCGCACAGGCGGCGATGGGCGCGGCCAAGGACGCGCTCGGCGCCGCGCGCATGGACGACGCGCAGAAGGCCGAGCGCGACGCGATCATCGCGATCGCGCGCGCGATCGAGCAGTTCTCGGATCTGAAGCGGCTGATCGAGATCACGTGGGGCGATCAGACCGCGGCGGTCGGGCTGATCACGACGCCGCCGGCGGAGATGAAGCCCGACGAGCGCGCGCGCGAGGTCGAGGACGACGTGAAGCAGAACGTCGATCGGCTCGGCCGCATGCAGCAGATGATCGCGGACCAAGCCGCGAAGCCGGCGGATCCGAAAGCGGATCCGAAACAGGTCGAGGCGATGAAGCAGATGCTCGCGCAGGCCGAGGTCTTGCGCGGCCAGGCGCTCGCCGCGGAGACCGAGCTCGCGACGCGGCTCTCGACGAGGAAAGGCGATCCGCAGGCGCCGGCCAAGGAGGCCCTGGACAAGATCACGGAGCTGCGCAAGCTGTTCTTCGACTTGATCGAGCACCTGCAACAGCTGATTCGTGATCAGGGCGAGACGCGCGATCGCACGGCGACCGCGCGCGGCGCCGACGACGACGCGCGCGCCGCGGCGCTGCCCGGCCTCGTCGGGCGGCAGGCGGAGCACCAGCAGATGGCGCAGGCGATCGCGGAGGCGCTCGCGGAGCAGGCGGACAAGGCGGCGCAGCAGCCGCCCGCACAGGGACAGCAGCAGCAGCAGGGGCCCGATCCGAAAGCGCTCGCCGACGCCGCGACCGAGATGCGCGGCGCGGTCGATGCGATGGGCGGCGCGAGCTCCGCGCTCGCCGACGCGCAGAAGCAGTCGCAGACCGCGTCGGTCGATCTGCAACCGACGCTCGATTCACAGCAGCAGGCGATCGAGCACCTCGAGAACGCGCTGCGCCTCTTGCAACCGCCGCCGCCGCCGAAGCAGGACCCGAACAAGAAAGATCAGAAGAAGGATCAGCAGCAGCAGCAACAACAGCAGCAGCAACAGCAGCAGCAGAAAGACGACGCGTCGGCGCAGGAGGCGCAGCGCCGCGCGCAAGAGGTCCGCGATCAGGAAGCGCGCCGCCAGCGCGAGCGGCAAGAGAAGCAGCACCTGCAGAACGAGCCGGTGGACAAGGACTGGTGATGAAGAGGGCGCTGATCGTTCTCGGCTTGCTCGCGGCGCACAACGCGCACGCGCAGAGCGTCCGCATGCAGCTCACCGGCGGCGAGGCCTACGCGGGCCTGCCGTTCGGGCTCGCGATCGTCGCCGACGGCTTCGACGAGAATCCGCAGCCGGCGCAGCCGACGCTGGCGATCCCCGGCGCGACCGTGACGCCGCTCGGCGTGCAGCCGAACGTGTCGACGAGCATCCAGATCTTCAACGGCCGCCGCACCGAGACGCACACGGTCCGCTTCGTCTTCCAGTACCGCGTGCAGGTCGACAAGGCGGGCGAGTACCAGGTCCCGCCGGTGACGATCGAGCAAGGGTCGAAGAAGGCGACCACCGACGCGGCGCGGCTGCGCGTCGGCGACGTGCCGACCACCGACGAGATGAAGCTCGAGGTGCACGTCCCCGATCGCGCGCTGTGGGTCGGCGAGACGTTTCCGCTCGAGATCGACTGGCTCGTGCGCAAGTCGCCCGAGGATCAGCAGTTCTCGATCCCGCTGTTCGCCGACGACAAGACGTTCCAGGTCGTCGCGCCGCCGAACACCAACCCGCGCCAGGCGGTGCCGTTCCCCGCCGGCGCGCACGACGTCACGCTGCCGTTCGATCGCGATCAGCAGGGCAGCTACACGCGCTTCAAGTTCACCGCGCTGGTCACGCCGCGCCAACCGGGCCACCTCGAGCTGCCGCCCGCGCAGGTCGTCGCGCGCCTGCAGACCGGCGACGCCGACTTCTTCGGCCGCTCGGACTCGCAGCTGTTCAAGGCCGCCGACGTCGCGCGATCGATCGACGTGAAGCCGCTGCCGCTCGCGAATCGTCCGTCGAGCTTCGCGGGCGCGGTCGGCGCCAACTTCTCGATCGCGACGCGCGCGAGCCGCTCGGTCGTGCAGCTCGGCGAGCCGGTCGATCTCGAGGTGACGATCAAGAGCGACGCGCGCCTCGACACGCTGTCGCTCGGCGCGCTCGGCTTGCCCGCCGACAAGTTCAGCGTGCCGCCCGATCCGCCGGCGGGCGTGCTCGCCGACGACGGCAAGACCAAGACGTTCAAGGTCAGCGTGCAGGTCGTCGGCCCGGCGACCGAGATCCCCGCGCTCGCGTTCTCGTACTTCGATCCGTTCAAGGCCGAGTACGCGACGATCCACAGCGAGCCGATCGCGCTCTCGGTGAAGGGCACGTCGATCGTCGGCGCCGCCGACGTCGTCGGCGCGCCGAAGAAGGCTTCGTCGCCGAAGGCGAGCGAGACAGACGACGTCTCGTTGGTCGGCGCGGATCTCGCGCTGTCGGCGCCCGGCGACGCGCTCGCGACGCCGCTCGGCGGCACGACCTTGTGGGCGCTGGTCTTGATCCTCTACCTCGCGCCGATCGCGATCTTCGGCGTGCGGACCTGGCAGGTGCGCACGCAGACCGAGCGCGAGGAGGCCGGCGAGGTGCGCGCGGCGCGGCGTCGCGTCGAGGACGAGCTGGCGCGCGCGTCGACGGCGCCCGCGCGCGACCTCGCGACCGCGCTGCCGCAGGCGCTGCGCGCGCTCGCGAAGGCGCTGGGCCGCTCCGCGCAGGACGACGGCGGCCTGATCGCGAAGATCGAGACCGAGGCGTTCGCGCCGGGCGCCGCCGATCATCCGCTGCCGGCGTCGTTGCGCGCCGACGCCGACGCGCTCGTGCGCCGCTGGCTCGACGAGCGGCGCAAGATCCCGCGCGCGATGATCGCCGGCGCGATCCTGTTGGCGATCGCGTGGCCCGCGCGCGCGCACGCGGACGCCAGCGCGTCGATCGACGAGGCGCGCGCGGCGTACCAGAACGCGATGGCCGCGACCCAACCGGCGCAGCGCCAGCAGGCGTTCGCGCGCGCGCAGTCGGCGTTCGCCGCCGCCGTCGACGAGCGGCCCGACGCGGTCGACCTCCTGATCGATTGGGGCAACGCCGCGCTCGGCGCCGGCGATCTCGGCACCGCGACGCTCGCGTATCGGCGCGCGCTCGCCGTCGAGCCGGGCGCGTCGCGCGCGGCGCGGAACCTGGCGTGGCTGCGCGGCCGCGTGCCGGCGTCGATGCGGCCCGCCGAGGGCGGCGCCGCCGAGACGCTCTTCTTCTTCCACAAGACGTGGCCGCGCGCGCGCAAGCTGGTCGTCGGCGCGGCGGCGTTCGCGATCGCGCTGATCCTCTTGACCCCGTGGAGCGGGCGGCGCCGCCGCTGGCAGATCATCGTCGCGATCGCGCCGGCGGCGATCTGGCTGATGATGATCGTCTCGATCGCGCTCGAGCGCGGGCACGGCGACGACGCGGTCGTCGTCGAGGCGACCGTCTTGCGCTCGGCCGACAGCGCGAACGCGCCGCAGGCGCAGTCGGCGCCGGTGCCCGCGGGCGCCGAGGTCACGGTGCTCGAGCGGCGCGGCGGCTGGACCGACGTCGCGTTCGCGAACGGCGCGACCGGTTGGCTGCCCGACGGTGCGGTACAACTCGTCAGCCGCCGATGACCGTCCGCCTCTATCACGACGATTCGTTCCTGCGCGAGTTCAGCGCGCGCGTGGTCGCGCACGGGGCCTGGAAGGGCAAGCCGAGCGTGATCCTCGATCGCACCGGGTTCTATCCGGAAGCCGGCGGGCAGATGGCGGATCGCGGCGTGCTCGGCGGCGCCGCGGTGAGCGACGTGCAGGCCGACGACGACGGCACGATCCATCATATCCTCGACGGAGATCTGCCCGCGATCGACGCGGAGGTGACGGGATCGATCGAGTGGGCGCGGCGCCGGATCCACATGGCGCAGCACACCGGGCAGCACATGCTGTCGGCGGCGCTCGTGCAGGCCGCGAACGCGCCGACCGCGAGCGCGCGCCTCGGCGACACCGCGTGCACGATCGACGTCACGCGCGATCGCATCCCGGAGCTCGAGCTCGCGCGCGCCGAAGAGCTCGCGAACGCGATCATCGACGACGATCTCGCGATCCGCGCGTGGTTCCCGGCGCCCGACGAGCTCGCGACGCTCGCGTTGCGCCGCGAGCCGAAAGTCGACGTGCACATCCGCGTCATCGCGATCGGCGACTTCGATCTCTCGCCGTGCGGCGGCACTCACTGCGCGCGCACCGCGCAGGTCGGCTCGCTGCGCATCCTCGGCGCCGAGCGGTACAAGGGCATGACGCGCGTGACGTTCGCCGCCGGCTCGCGCGCGCGCGCCGAGCTCGCCGCGCGCGACGCCGCGCTGCGCACGCTCGCTGCATCCTTGACGTGCGCGCCGGCGGAGGTCCCGATCGCGGTCGACAAGCTGCGCCGCGATCTCGCGAGCGCGCGCGATTCGCTGAAGGAAGGCCGCGCGCGCCTCGCGTCCTTGACCGCCGACGCGCTCGCCGCCGGCGACGGCCCGGTGGTCGCGAGCATCGCCGGCGACGTCGAGCTCCTGCGCGCGATCGCGGCGGCGCTCTACGACAAGGGCCGCGACGCCCTCCTCGCCGCCGCGACCCCCGACGGCACCGCGGTGCTCCTCATGCGCGCGCCCGGCAGCGCCCTCGACTGCGGCGCGGTCCTCGGCGCCCTCGCCAAGCAGACCGGCGGTCGCGGCGGTGGCCGGCCCGAACGTGCGGAAGGTCGCTTGCCCGCGTCCGCCGCAAACGAGTGGGCCGCGTTGATCGCTGCTACATTGAACGCGTGAAGCCGCACCGGCTCCTGGTCAGCCGGCTCGTGACGATCGTGGTGATCGTCGCCGGGCTCGGCGCGCTGTGGCTCGGGCTGCGCAAGAAGGTCGGCCGCAAGACGATCACCGGCGAGTACACGACGTACGCGATGTTCCGCGACGCGTCGGGCCTGCCGGTCAAGTCGCGCGTCTTGATCGCGGGCGTGCAGGTCGGCGAGATCTCGCACCTCACCGTCGAGGGCAACCTCGCGCGCGTCGACATGCGGCTGATCGACGACGTCGTCCTGTGGGACGACGCGTACGCGATGAAGTCGGGCAGCCTCGCGTTCGGCGACAGCCACGTCGAGATCTTCCCCGGCGGTCCGGACGATCCGTCGAAGGGCGACGGCGGCCATCATCGCTTGAAGCCGGGCGATCCGATCCCGCGCGTGCTCGAGGGCGACTCCACCGATCGCATGCTGCGCGCGCTCGATCACGCGCTGCCGCGGCTCGACACCTCGCTCAACGGCTTCGACTCGTTCGTCGCGCGCTCGCGCCGCTGGTTCGACGCCAACGCGATGGATCAGATCGCCGCGCTCGATCGTCGCCTGAAGGCCGACTTCGAGGATCCGATCGTCAGGGCCGACCGCAGCATGACCAACTTCGACGAGGCGGTGCGGCGCGCGCAAGCGCGCGTGAACGACGCCGTGCCCGGCATCCCGGCGACGCTCGACAAGTGGAACGCGCAGGTCGCCGACGCCGGCGCGACGATGAAGGACTGGGGCGGGGCGCTCCACGACAACCTGGCGAGCGCGCGCGCGAAGCTCGACGATCTCGATCCGACCCTCGCGAAGGCGAACCAGTGGCTCGTGCGCCAGGGCGCCGGCGAGCGCGTCGCGGCCGACGCGAACGCGCCCGAGCGCTCCGGCTTCGGCAAGCTCGTCGACGATCCCACGCTCGGCGACCGCATCGCCGACGCGACCGAGCAGGCGAAGAACTACACGCAGACCCTCGATCAGATCCGCGCGATCATCGGGCTGCGCAACGAGTTCGTGATCCGCGCGCAGTCGCTCAACGCGTACCTGACGCTCGAGCTCAGCGGCCGTCACGATCGCTTCTTCGTCGTCGAGCTCGAGCGCGGATCGATCGGCAAGCTCGCCGACATCGAGATCAGCGAGACGCCGGGCGGGCCGTACGTGCGCAAGACGACGATCAGCGGCGGCTTCCGCCTCTCCGCGCAATGGGGCAAGCGGATCGGCTGGTTCGACTATCGCTTCGGCCTGAAGGAGTCGACCTTCGGCGTCGGCGCCGACGCCAACTTCCTCGACAACCGCCTGCACTTCGCCGCCGACATCTACGGCGAGAACTTCTCGAACCGGCCGCGCGTCAAGCTCGAGACCGCGGTCGAGGTCCTGCGCTCGGTCTACGTGTTCGGCGGCGTCGACGACGCGCTCGCGAAGCCGGGCATCCTCCGCATCGCGCCGTGGCCGATCGGGGCGACGGTCCCCTCGGACTACCGGAGCTTGAGCTACGGCCGCGACTATTTCGCCGGGTTCGTCTTCAAGCTGAACGAAGAGGACGCAGCCCGGATGCTGCGCCTCTACGGGTCCTTCATCGGTGCGTTCTTGTAAGGCGTAAGGTCACAAAACCGCGGTCGACGGCACGCGGCGCTTGTGCGACCATGGCTTCATGGAGGCCGTGGCAACGATACAGAGGCGGAAGCTTCTGATCGTCGAGGATGACCCCTCGCTCGGCCGCTCGTTGCACCGCGGGACCCGCGGATTCTTCGAGCCGGTGATCGCGGGGTCGGTGAAACAGGCGCTCGAGATCCTCGACGCGGGCCTGGACGTGGCGGGGGCGGTGGTCGACATCGGCCTGCCCGACGGCACCGGGTTCGAGGTGGTCGCGGCGCTGCGCAAGCTGTCGGAGGAGGTGCCGGTGCTCGTCTTGACCGGATCGAACGATCCGGCGGCGATCAACCGCGCCCACGCGCTGCGCGCGGAGTACGTGTGCAAGATCGAGTTCGCGACGAACCTGCAGCAGTTCGTGCAGCGCGCGCTCAGCGGTAAGGCGCCGCCGCCGAAGGATCGCGTCGCGTCGACGATCGCGCTGATCAGCGCGGAGTGCCGGCTGTCGACGAGAGAGACCGAGATCCTGAAGCTCGCCGTCGACGGGATCCCGCGGAGCCACATCGCCGAAGCGATGGGCGTGTCTGAGAACACGGTGAAGACGCAGGTGAGATCGCTGCTCGATAAGGTCGGGCAGGAGACGCTGAGCGCGGCGGTGTGGTGGGT
>DATJIA010000057.1:0-27843 GCA_035493675.1 Kofleriaceae bacterium
CGCCGACGTCCCCGCGGTGAGCGCGGACGTCGTCGTGCCGAGACCGCCGCCGCCGCCCTACGCGCTGCCGTTCCAGCTGCGCCCCGCCGCGGTCGCCGACGTCGTGCGCAGCGACACGACGATCGCGTCGTACCAGGGCGGCACGACCGTCGCGTCGACCTTCCTCGCGGCCGCGCGGATCACGCCGTCCTTGGCGCCGCTCGTGCGCGTCGCGGTCGTGCACGACACGCCGACCTCGACGTCGATGTCCAACCCGCTCCTCGGGCTGACGTGGGCCGCGCCGCTCGGCGCGCCGCTCAAGCTCGCCGTCCTGGGCGCGGTCACGATCCCGGTCGGCTCCGGCGGCGGCAACACACCTGATCCGATGCGCGCGGCCGCGAGCAAGGCCGGCGTGCCCGCGCGCGCGGGCATGGACAACGCGCTGTTCGCGGTCAACGACGTCGCCGCGATCGCGGGCGTCGATCTCGCGTACGTCCATGGATCGTTCACCGTGCAGGGCGAGGTCACGCTGTTCCAGCTCACGCGCGTGCGCGGCGGCGACGTCCAGCCCGACACGCGCAAGACCAACTCGACCGCCGGCCTGTTCGTCGGCTGGACCGCGCACCCACGCCTCGCGCTCGGCGCCGAGCTGCGCTACCAGCGCTGGCTGTCGACGCCGGCGGCGGTCGCCGCCGACATGACCGGCGCGACCCGCGACACGCTGACCGCCGCGATCGGCGTGCGCACGAAGATCGATCTCGGCGGCGGCCGCGTGCTCAAGCCCGGGCTCGCGTTCGCGCACGGCCTCGACGATCCGCTCGACAAGAAGGGCTACGAGATCGTGCAGGTCGATCTGCCGTTCTCGTTTTGACGCGAGGCCGCGGCCGGTGCACGCTTCACGTCGTGCGCACGATCTCCATCGTCGCCGTGCTGGCGACCACCGCTGCGGCGGGCACGCCCGGGCGCGTGCATCGCGTCGACGCGGCGCCGCCGCGCGAGGTCGTCGTGCCCGGCGGCACCTTCTCGATGGGCATCCTGCCCGACGACGTCGACGGCCTCGTCAGCGAATGCAAGCTCGCGACCTTCGAGCAGCGCTGCGAGGACGGCGCCGGTGGTTTCCGCAAGGAGCTCGACAACCTCGCGATGCACCGCGTGCACGTCGACGCGTTCGCGATCGATCGCGACGAGGTCTCGGTGCGCGACTACAAGAAGTGCGTCGAGGCCGGCGCGTGCTCGCTCGATCCGCTGGTCGCGGGCCCGCCCGGCTACGTCACCGACGATCTGCCGATCGTCGAGATCACGTGGCCCGAGGCGCGCGACTACTGCGCGTGGCGCCACGCGCGCCTGCCGACCGAGGCCGAGTGGGAGCGCGCCGCGCGCGGCGACGACGCCCGCATCTGGCCGTGGGGCGAGGCCGAGCGCGCCGACGACTGGAACCACGGCAAGCCGCCCGACGAGGTCACGCGCCAGATCGACTTCTCCGCGGCGCACAAGGTCGACTACTTCTACGCGCTGTCCGACGACAGCGACGGCCACGCGCTCGCCGCGCCGCCCGGCGCCTATCGCTGGGGCGAGGGCCCGTTCGGCACGCTCGATCAGGCGGGCAACGTCGCGGAGTGGGTCGCCGACATCTGGAGCGACAAGGGCTACACCGATCTCGGCAACGACGATCCGGTGCGCGACGCGCCCGACGTCCCGGGGCCGATGCACCACGTCTTCCGCGGCGGCTCGTGGGCGCAGGCGCCGTACCTCGGCCGCACCGACGTCCGCGATCCGTACAACGAGCGGTACGACGACGACCAGCGGACCCCGTACATCGGGTTCCGCTGCGCCCGATCGCTCTGATCCGGCCTCGGGCAACCGCGCATCGGGTAGCACGGTCCAACACGGTCGTGCTATCTAGCGTCCCGATGCGTCGCCGCCTCGCCTATGTCCTGGTCCCGCTCGCCCTGCTCGGCGTCTCCGCCGGCCTGATCGCCGGTTGCAAGCAGAAGGAAGGCGAGCGCTGCGAGACCAACGACGACTGCGACACCGGCCTCGTCTGCAACGAAGGCAACGGCGTCTGCCAGCCGGCCAACGCCACGGGCCCCGACGCCCAATTCACCCCCGACGCCACCGGCCCGACGATCGACGCGCAGCCCATCGACGCGAAGGTCATCGACGCCCAGCTGTTCGACGCGAACTGATTTCGGGCTTCAGGCCTCAGGCTTCGGGCTTCGGCCAGAGACAGATCCGAATCCGGGGAGGCCCGAGGCCCGACGCCCGAGGCCCCCTTCTTCAGTCCAGATCGTCCGAGGGCGGGCCGACGTCGATCCACTCGACCTCGGACACCTCGTACTCGCGCTTGCCCTTGGGCGTCGTGACGACGACGGTCTCGCCGACTTCCTTGCCGATCAGGGCGCGCGCGACCGGCGCGCCGATCGAGATCCGGCCGCGCTTGATGTCGGCCTCGTGCTCGCCGACGATCACGTAGCGCTGGGACTCGCCGCTCTCGCTGTCCTCGATCGTCACGGTCGCGCCGAACTTCACGCGCGTGCCCGAGAGCTTGGTCGGGTCGATGACCTCGGCCATCGCGAGCTTCGCTTCGAGCTCGCGGATCTTGGCCTCGATCATCCCTTGCTCTTCCTTCGCCGCCGAGTAGTCGGCGTTCTCGCTCAGATCGCCGTGGCCGCGCGCGACCTCGATCGCCTTCGCGTTGTTGGGACGATCGACGTTCTTCAGCCGGAGCAACAGCTTCTTCATGTACGCGTTGCCCGCGGGGGTCATCGGGAATTTGTCGCTCATGGCCGCCTCGGAGCGCTATTGGTACCGCTGGAGCGACGAGACCTGCAAGTCTTCGTACTTCTGGACCGCGATCGCCTCGAGCGCGGCGCGCGCGCCACGGATCGTCGTGAAGTAGGCGATGCCGTTCAGGAGCGCGGCCCGCCGCAGTGACTGCGAGTCGACGATCGCCTGCGAGCCCTCGGTCGTGTTGATCACGAACTGGATCTCGCCGGAGTCCATCGCGTCGACGCAGTGGGGACGGCCCTCGAGCACCTTGTTGAGGCCGCGGGCGTCGATCTTCTGCGTGCGCAGGTACGCGGCCGTGCCGTGGGTCGCGACCAGATCGAAGCCGAGCGCGACCAGGCGCCGCGCGATCTCGGTGATCGCCGGCTTGTCGCCGTCGCGGACGGAGATGAACGCGGTGCCGCTGGTCGGCAGGCGCACGCCGGCGGCGAGCTGGCTCTTCGCGAACGCGCGCGCGAAGTCGGAGTCGATGCCCATGACCTCGCCGGTCGAGCGCATCTCGGGGCCGAGGATGGTGTCGACCTCGTCGAACTTCACGAACGGGAAGACCACTTCCTTGACCGAGACGTGCCGCGGCGAGACCTCGCGCACGCCGAGCTCGGCGAGCGTCTTGCCGCACATCACCTTCGCCGCGATCTTCGCGAGCGGCACGCCGATCGCCTTCGACACGAACGGGATCGTGCGCGACGCGCGCGGGTTGACCTCGAGCACGTAGACGTCGCCGCCGTGGACCGCGAACTGCACGTTCATCAAGCCGACCACGCCGAGCTCGACCGCGAGCTTGCGCGCGTCGCGCTTGACCAGATCCAGGATGTCGCGCGGCAGCGAGTACGGCGGCAGCGAGCACGCCGAGTCCCCCGAGTGGATGCCGGCCTCTTCGATGTGCTCCATCACGCCGCCGACCACGCACGCGCCGGTCTTGTCGGCGACGACGTCGACGTCGAGCTCGACCGCGTCGGAGAGGAACTGATCGACGAGCAGCGGGAAGCCGATCTGCGCGTCTTTCCCCAGCACGCGGTCGAAGTAGCTCTCGAGCCCGCGCGCGTCGTAGATCTGCTCCATCGCGCGGCCGCCGAGCACGTAGCTCGGGCGCACCATCACCGGGAACCCGATCTCGTGCGCGACCGCGCGCGCCTCCTCGAGCGTGCGCGCGATGCCCCACTTGGGCGCGCGCACGCCGACCTTGCGGATCACCTCGCCGAAGCGCTCGCGATCCTCGGCGCGATCGATCGCGTCGGCGCTCGTCCCGAGCAAGGGCACGCCGGCCTGCGCGAGCGGGACCGCGAGCTTGAGCGGCGTCTGCCCGCCGAACTGCACGATCACGCCCCAGGGCTTCTCCTTGTCGCAGATCGCGAGCACGTCCTCGAGCGTGAGCGGCTCGAAGTACAACCGATCCGAGGTGTCGTAGTCGGTCGACACCGTCTCGGGGTTGCAGTTGACCATGATCGACTCGATGCCGAGCTCGCGCAGCGCCATCGACGCGTGCACGCAGCAGTAGTCGAACTCGATCCCTTGCCCGATGCGGTTGGGGCCGCCGCCGAGGATCATCACCTTCTTGGTGTCGGTCGGGCGCGACTCGCACTCGTCCTCGTAGGTCGAGTACAGGTACGGCGTCATCGCCTCGAACTCGGCGCCGCAGGTGTCGACGCGCTTGTAGACCGGCACGAGGCCGGCGTCCTTGCGCGCGTTCCGAACATCCTGTTCGGAAACGCTGGTGAGCGCGGCGATCCGCCGATCGCTCATGCCGAGCCGCTTGAGCCGCTTCAGGTTCGTCTTGGTGATGCCGTCGCGCGCGACCTCGAGCTCGGCCATCGCCATCTCGCGCAGGTGCACGAGGAACCACGGATCGATCCGGGTCAGCTCGTGCGCGCGCTCGACGGTGAGCCCGAGCTGGAACGCGCGGCCGAGCTGGAACAGGCGCTCGGGCCCGGGCTGCGCGATCACGCGCTCGAGCGCGGGCAGATCGTCGCCGAGCGCGCCGAGCGGCAGGTCGAAGCCGGCGCGCCCGGTCTCGAGCGAGCGGATCGCCTTGCCGAGCGCCTCGTCGAACGTGCGGCCGATCGCCATCGCCTCGCCGACCGACTTCATCTGCGTGCCGAGCACCGGCCGCGCGGCCGGGAACTTCTCGAACGCGAAGCGCGGGAACTTCACGACCACGTAGTCGATGGTCGGCTCGAACGACGCCGGCGTGACGCGCGTGATGTCGTTCTTCAGCTCGTCGAGCGTGTAGCCGATCGCGAGCTTCGCGGCGATCTTCGCGATCGGGAAGCCGGTCGCCTTCGACGCCAGGGCCGAGCTGCGCGACACGCGCGGGTTCATCTCGATCACCGTCATCGCGCCGTTCGCCGGGTTGACCGCGAACTGCACGTTGGAGCCGCCGGTCGTCACGCCGATCTCGCGCATGATCGCGATCGCGGCGTCGCGCATGCGCTGGTACTCCTTGTCGGTGAGCGTCATCGCCGGCGCGACCGTGATCGAGTCGCCGGTGTGCACGCCCATCGGATCGAAGTTCTCGATCGAGCAGATGATGACGCAGTTGTCCTTGGCGTCGCGCATCACCTCGAGCTCGAACTCCTTCCAGCCGAGCACCGATTGCTCGACGAGCACCGAGCGCGTCGGCGACTGATCGAGCCCGAACGCGACCATGCGATCGAGCTCCTTCGCGTTGTACGCGATGCCGCCGCCCGAGCCGCCCATCGTGAAGCTCGGCCGGAGGATCGCGGGGAACCCGATCTCCTCGACGGCCGCGCGCGCTTCCTCGACCGAGCTGACCATGCGCGCGGGCGGGCAGGTGAGGCCGATGCGCTCCATCGCCTGCTTGAAGAGATCGCGATCCTCCGCCATCTCGATCGACGCGACGGTCGCGCCGATCAGCTCGACGCCGCGCTTCTCGAGGACGCCGGCCTTGTGCGCGGCCATCGCGAGGTTCAGACCGGTCTGCCCGCCGAGCGTGGGCAGGATCGCGTCGGGCTTCTCCTTCTCGAGGATCTTGTCGAGCATGTCGACCGTGAGCGGCTCGACGTAGGTCGCGTCGGCGAGCTCGGGGTCGGTCATGATCGTCGCCGGGTTCGAGTTGACCAGGACGACGCGGAGGCCCTCTTCGCGGAGCGCCTTGACCGCTTGCGTGCCGGAGTAATCGAACTCGCAGGCCTGGCCGATCACGATCGGCCCCGACCCGATGATCAGGACCGATCGCAGGTCCGAGCGGCGCGGCATCGGTCCCTCGTTTACCGGATCCGCGCCCGCGGGTCTACGGCCAAGTCGCGCGCGTTATTTGGCGACGAGAACGCCGTTCTTGACGCTGAACCCGGCGACCGGGCCGACGAGCACGCCCGGCACCTTGTCCGCGTGCGCGCCGAGCGGGATCTGCTTCTCCGCGAGCACTTCCGCGATGCGGCGCTTGACGCGGCCCGATTCCTCTTCCGGGCGGATCAGCGCTTCGACGAGCTTCGCGCTCTGCGCGTCGGTGAGCTGGAAGTGCGCGAGGCCGTCGACCGCCGACCAGCGGACGTTCTCGTCGAAGTCGCCGACGTACGGCGCGAGCCGCGGCGCGACGTCGTCGGCGGTGGCGCCGTGCAGCTCGCTGAGCCAGCGGATGATGTCGAGCTTGCGCTCGGGATCGCGCGTGTAGCCGGGCGGCTCGTCGGCGAGCAGCTCGTCGACGATCTCGAGCGCCTTCTCCTTCTTCGCGATCTGCGCGAGCGCCTTCAGCGGATACGACAGCTGGCCGGCGCTCCGCATGAACTTGCGGAGCGGCGCGAGCGCGACCGGGCCCTTCTCGACCATCACGTCGACGACCCAGGCCTTCTCCTGCTCGTCCTGCACGCCGACGGTCGACGTGATCGCCCACCGCTTGCACAGGCCGACCAGCGCCTCCTCGGTGCCGTCTTCCTTGAGCCGTTCCAAGGCGCCCCAGCGATCCGCCTGCTGCGCGAGCTTGTTGGTCGCGCGGTCGATCGTCCGTTGCAGCGCTTTCCCTTTGTCGAACAGTCCGAACACCATATGGGCGAGCGGAAGCTACCACGGCGTGCTAGAAATGCTGGTGTCGGCGCAACGCCGGCTTCTATGAGCTGAAGCCTCCATCGATCGATCCGGTTCCTCGGCATCTCGACAGGAGGCTTCTATGTCACGCATTCGCTTCGCGGGCGTGTCGTTCGCCTATGGCGGCGGCGACCCCGTGCTCGATGACATCTCGATCACGTTCGACACCGGGTGGACCGGTGTCGTCGGCGCCAACGGCGCCGGCAAGACGACCTTGGTGCGCCTCGCGGTCGGCTCGCTCGATCCGACCGGCGGCGTGATCGCGCGCGAGCCGCGCGATGCGGTGTGCGTCGTCGTCGCGCAGACGCCCGAGGCGCCGATCGATCGGTCGCCCGGCGAGCACAAGCGCGCCGCGCTCGAGGACGCGTTCGCGCGCGACCCCGACGTGCTCGTCCTCGACGAGCCGACCAACCATATCGACGCCGACACGCGCGCGTGGTTGATCGGGCGGCTCGCGCGCTTCCGCGGCGCCGGCGTGCTCGTCTCGCACGATCGTGCGCTGCTCGACGCGCTCGCGCGATCGATCGTCCGCGTCGACGGCGGGCGCGCGGTCGCGTACAGCGGCGGCTACTCGGCGGCGAAGGCGCAGTGGGACGCGGAGGCGTCGGCGCGGCGCGGCGCGTATCGCGCCGCCAGCGACGAGAAGCGCGCGATCGAGCGGCGGCTCGCGTCCGCGCGACAGGACACCGCGGCCGCGTCGCGCAACCAGCGCGTGAGCGCGCGCATGAAGGGGCCGCGCGACTCCGACGCGCGCGGGATCCTCGCGACCACCAAGGCGATGTGGGCCGCCGACGGCGCGGGCCGTCGCGCGCAGGTGCTCCGCCGCGAGCTCGACGACGCGACCGTGCGCGCGGGCGCGCTCGCGATGACGAAGGAGAAGGGCGGGGCGGTCGCGGTCGGGTGGGAGCCGCCGCCGAAGCGCCGGCTGATCACGCACGGCGCGCGCGCGATCGATCGCGACAGCCGCATCCACGTCGCCGGTCCCAACGGCGTGGGCAAGACGACCTTGCTCGCGGCGATGGTGCGCGCGTGCGCGCTGCCCGCGGAGCGCGTGTTCCATCTCCCGCAGGAGCGGACCAACGACGACGGCGCGGCGCTCGCCGCCGCGATCCGCGCGCTCGATCGCGAGACGCGCGGGCGCACCGGGCAGATCGCCGCCGCGCTCGGGCTCGATCCGAGCGTCGCGCTGCGATCGGAGCAGCCGTCGCCGGGCGAGGCGCGCAAGCTCGAGATCGCGCTCGCGCTCGCGCGCCGCGTCTGGCTGTGCATCCTCGACGAGCCGACCAACCACCTCGATCTGCCGTCGGTCGAGCGGCTCGAAGCCGCGCTCGCGGACTATCCGGGCGCGCTCGTGCTCGTCACCCACGACGACGCGTTCGCCGCGCGCCTCACGAACGAGCGCTGGGGCCTCAGTTGATCCGCGCTTCGGGCACGCGCTTCTTCGGCCGCAGCGACACGATCAACCACACGCTCGCCGCCGCCGCGACGAGCGTCAGCCCCGCGGCATGCACACCCGACGCGCCGCCGTCCTGGGCGAGCCACGCGATCGCGACCAGGTTCATCACGAGCAGGACGCGCAGCGCGATCGCGCCCACCTTGCGGCGCACGACCAGCGAGATGCCGCCGGCGAGCGCGGCGTAGATCAGGATCAAGAGCCAGTCGCTCGCGCGCCAGAGATCCTCCCGCACCAGCACCGATGTACCCGGATCCGACGGGTCGTACCAGCACGGATACTCCGCGCCCTCGTCGAAGGTGTGCGGGTAGTGGCGGCCGAGGAAGTCGATGCGCTCGGCGAGGTACGCCTGGCCGCCCAGCGCGTACGCGTAGCTCACGCGCTCGTCGTCGGGGCCCTCGTCGGTCGTGCGCGCGATCGTGCACACCGTCTCGGGCCACGCGCGCGCCTCGTGCGTGCGCCAGTACGGCGTCACCAGCTTCCACGCGACCAGCGCGTTGAGCACGACGCCCGCGACCCACAACGTCACAATGCCGACTCGCATGTTCTCGACTAGGATAACGCGCATGGGGCTTCGCACCGCCGGATTCGCCGCGCTCTTCCTCCTCGTGCCGGCGCTGGTCGTGGCCGGCGACAAGGGCGGCCCCTCACGCCTGCAAGCCGGCTATCGATCGTGGAGCGGCGGCGACTGCAAGGCGATCGTGCGCAACAACGACGCCTACTGCACGAGCGACGACTGCAAGGCGCTGGTCCGCAAGAACGACGCCTACTGCAGCACCGACGACTGCAAGGCGGTGCTCCGCAAGAACGACGCGTACTGCAAGTCCGACGACTGCAAGGCGGTGGTCCGCGACAACGACGCGTACTGCAGCTCCGACGACTGCAAGGCCTACGTCCGCAACAACGACGCCTACTGCTCGTCGTCCTCGTGCAAGGCGATCCTGCGCGACAACGACGCGTACTGCGACTGACCCTCCCCGTTCGTCCTGAGCGGAGGGCTCGCGTAGCGAGCCGGGAGTCGAAGGACCGATCAGAAGTGGAACGTCGCCGCGAAGCCGCCGCCTTCGGGCGTGATCGTCGGCGTGATGCGCAGCGCGTGCTCGGCGGGATGCTCGTCGCCGTGATCGGTGGCGAACAGGACGATCGCGGTCACCGCGGCCGCGCCGCAGACGCCGAACGAGATGTACGAGAGCGTGTTGAAGCGATCGCCGTCGGCGACCAGCTCGTCGTAGCGGGTCTTCGCCGCGCCGTCGAACTTCGGCGGGGCCATGGTGCCGGTCGACGCGTAGAGATCCTCGATGTCCTTCTCGGTCGAGTTGGCCGAGAGCAGCAGCACCGCGCCGACCGTGCCCGCCGCGAGGCTGGTCGCGACCGAGATCCACGCCGCCGTGCGCTTGCCGCTGGTCTTCTCGGGCATGTCGGAGCCGAGCATCGCGGTCGTGTCGTCGGATCCCGAGCCCGTGCCCATGCCCGATCCGGAGCCGGCATCGGATCCGAGATCCGGCGCCATCGTCCCGTTGCTGCCGCTGCCAGCCCCGCTTCCGCTGCCCGTGCTCGTCTCGCTACCGCTGCCGGTCGTGGTCGTCGTGGTCGTCGTGGTCGTCGTCAGGGCGGTCGTATTCGTCGTCGTGTCGGCGCTCGTCGTGCCGCCGCACTCCTTGATGCGATCCTCGGCGAGCTTCTTCTGCTCGGCGCTCGGATTCCCTTCCTTGAGGTAGCGCTTGTAGTAGGTGATCGCGATCGTGCACTTCCCGGCCTTGGCGTCGGCGTTGCCGATCTTCAGGAACAGGATCGGGTCCTTCATGATCTCGTACGCCATGCCGTACTCGCTCGCGGCGTACTCGTACGCCTGACCCGCCATCGCGGTCTCGGCGTTCTTGTAGTGCTCGCGCGCTTCCTTCTTGGCGTCGTCGCTCGGCTGCGCGTGCGCAACCGAAGCCACCGAGATCCCCATGAATACGGCAAATGCGGCCGCAATCCCTCGCATGTCTCCATCCTACCACGACGTGCTATATCCCCCGCCGCCATGGCCAAGATCGACCAGGTGCGCAACATCGGCGTCGTCGCGCACATCGACGCAGGCAAGACGACGGTCTCCGAGCGCTTCCTCTTCCACTCGGGCAAGACCCACAAGGTCGGCGACATCGACGACGGCGACACCCAGATGGACTGGATGGCGCAGGAGCGCGAGCGCGGGATCACCATCACCGCGGCCGCGACCACGTTCGAGTGGAAGAAGCACGAGATCCACCTCATCGACACCCCGGGCCACGTCGACTTCACGATCGAGGTCGAGCGCAGCCTGCGCGTCCTCGACGGCGCGGTCGTCGTCTTCTGCGGCGTCGCCGGCGTGCAGCCGCAGTCGGAGACGGTCTGGCACCAGGCCGACAAGTTCAAGGTCCCGCGGCTCGCCTTCATCAACAAGCTCGATCGCCTCGGCGCCGACTTCGCGCGCGTGGTCGGCCACGTCCGCGAGCGCCTGGGCGCCAACGCGGTCCCGATCCAGCTGCCGCTCGGCAGCGAGGACGCGCTGCACGGCGTGATCGATCTGGTCGAGATGAAGGAGCTGCACTTCAGCGGCGACGTCACCGAGACGCCCGAGCCGATCGACATCGCGGCCGAGCACGCCGACGACGCCGCGATCGCGCGCGACACCATGATCCAGGCGCTCGCCGATCTCGACGACGGCATCGCCGAGAAGTACCTCGCCGAGCAGGAGATCACGGTCGCCGAGCTCAAGGCCGCCATCCGCAAGGCGACGATCGCGGTCAAGATGGTGCCCGTCCTCGGCGGCACCGCGCTCCGCAACAAGGGCATCCACCCGCTGCTCGACGCGGTGATCGACTACCTGCCGTCGCCCGCCGACGTGCCGCCCGTGCACGGCGTCGACCCGCGCGACACGACCAAGCAGCTCACGCGCTCGCCGTCGAACAAGGAGCCGTTCAGCGCGCTCGCCTTCAAGATCGCGATGGACGAAGGCCGCAAGGTCGTCTTCCTGCGCGTCTTCTCGGGCATGGTCGACGCCGGCGCCGAGCTCTTGAACGTGCGCACGAACCACAAGGAGAAGGTCGCGCGCCTGTTCCGCATCCACGCCGACAAGCGCGAGCGCCTCGACCGCGCGGTCGCCGGCGAGATCGTCGCCGTCGCGGGATTGAAAGACGCGACCACCGGCGACACCGTCTGCGATCCGAAGGAGCCGATCCTCCTCGAGCGCATCGATACGTACGAGCCCGTCATCTCGCAGGCGATCGAGGCCGAGAACAACGCGGCCAAGGAACGCCTCGACTTCGCGCTGCAGAAGATGCAGGACGAGGATCCGACCTTCCGCGTCAAGGAAGACACCGACACCGGTCAGACGATCATCTCGGGCATGGGCGAGCTCCACTTGGAGATCATCGTCGACCGCATGAGGCGCGAGTACGGCGTGCAGGCGAAGGCGGGCAAGCCGCAGGTCGTGTACCGCGAGACCGCGCTCGGCGAGGCCGACGGCTTCGCCGAGTTCGAGCGCGAGATGAACGAGGCGAAGAAGATCTACGGCTCGGCGCGCGTCCACGTGAAGTCGCTCGCGCGCGGCGCGGGTATGCGCTTCGATCGCAAGCTGCCTTCGTCGTCGATCCTGCCCGACGCGATCGTCGCGTCCGCGATGCAGGGCCTGAAGGACGCGGGCAGCTCCGGCCCCGACGGCTATCCGCTCGACGATCTCGAGGTGACGCTGGTCGAGCTCGGCATCCGCGAGGGCGCCGATCCGGTGATCGGCGTGCGCGCGGCCGCCGCCGAGGCGTTCCGCAAGGCGGTCGCCGCCGCCAACCCGGTCCGCCTCGAGCCGATCATGGAGGTCGAGGTCACGACCGACGACGCCTTCATGGGCGCGATCATCGGCGACCTCCAGCAGCGCCGCGGCCAGGTGCAGAACGTCGCCGACGTCGGCGGCAAGCGCGTCGTCACCGGCCTGGTCGGCCTGCGCAACATGTTCGGCTACTCGACGCGCCTCCGCTCCCTCAGCGAAGGCCGCGCGACCTTCATGATGCAGTTCCACGCGTACGACACGCTCGAGGGCTGATCAGTCGATCGGAGCCGGATCGTGACGCCTCAGGGCCGATCGATCGCGAACACGACGTGGCCGCAGCCGCCGCGCTCGACCATCGACGCGTAGCGCATGCCGAGCTTCCGCATGATCGCGATCGACGCGCCGTTGAGCGGGACCGCCTCGGCGATCACGCGGGTGAGCCCGCTCGCCCACGCGTGATCGAGCAGCGCGCGCGCGGCCTCGGTCGCGAAGCCCCGGCCCTGGTGCGCGCGCGCGACGTGCCAGCCGACCTCGATCTCGCCGGCCGGCACCGGCGCCGGTTGCAGGCACGCGCTACCGACGACCGCGCCGGTCGCGCGATCGATCATCGCGAACCATCCGCACGCGGGCACGCCGGCGCAGCGCGCCGACACCCGCGCGATCGTCGCGCGCGCGGCGTCGCGATCGGCGCAGGCGCCCCACCAGATCACGCGCGGGTCGCCCCAGATCGCGAAGAACGCGGCGACGTCGTCCTCGCGTTCGGTCCAGAGCCTCAGCTCGAGGCGCGCGGTGCGGATCACGGGCGCTACGTCAGCAGGCGCGCGTCGTGCGGCGTCTCGCCGGCGGGCGTCACGCGATACGCGCGCGCGCCCGGGCGCGACGTCACGAGGTCCGCGAGCGCGCCGTCCTCGAACACGAGGGCGCAGCCGTCGTCGGCGGCCCACGCGTCGGGCAGGGTGCCGTCGCGCACGAGGCCTTGCAGCAGTGGGCGGCGCGCCGGATCGCCGTCGTAGTGCGGCGTGAACGCGCCGGCGAGGAAGCCGAGCCCGCCGGTCAGCGGCGCGAGCTGCGGGCCGAACGAGTCGGTCACGCCGCACTCGAACCAGCAGAGCGCGCCCGCGGACACGCCGGCGAGGATCACGCCGCGCGCCGCGGCGTCGCGCAGGATCGTGTCGAGGCCGTGCAGGCGCCACAGCGCGATCAGGTTCGCGGTGTTGCCGCCGCCGACGTACACGATGTCCGCGTCGGCGAGCGTCTCGACGAGATCCGCGTCGCGGTTGAACAGCGACAACCACGACAGCTCCGCGCGCGGCTCGAACGCCGCCGCGAAGCGACCGACGTACTCGGGCGAGTCGCCGCTCGCGGTCGGCACGAACACGACGTGCGGGCGCGGCCGCGGCGCGAGCGACAGCACGAAGTCGTCGAGGACCGGCGTCTCCTCCATCGAGAAACCGCCGCCGCCCATCGCGACGATCGTGCCGCGCACGCTCAATACCCGCCGGTGGCGACGATCTCGTCGACCTCGCCGCGGCGCGACGCGTCGCTGTTGATCGCGCGCGCGCACTTCACGCGATCGAGCTTCAGGCCCTTGTAGATCGATCGGATGAACGGCGTGTCGCTGTTCGACAGCATCACGCGCACGCCGCGCGCGATCAGCGCCTTGGCGAGCTCGGCGAGCTCGCGCTGGTCGTCGTCGGTGAACGCGCCCGCGGTGTAGCTCGTGAAGTTCGCGGTCTTGGTCAGCGGATCGTAGGGCGGATCGAAGTACACGAAGTCCCCGCGCGACGCGTCGGCGACCGCCTCGCGGAAGTCGGTGTGGCGCAGGTCGGCGCGCGCGAGCGCGATCGCGGCGGTGCGCAGCGTCTCGGGCACGCAGATCGGCGGATCCGTGTAGCGGCCCATCGGCACGTTGAAGGCGCCGCTGCGGTTCACGCGCCAGAGGCCGTTGAAGCAGGTCTTGTTGAGGTAGATGAAGGTCGCCGCGCGATCGACCGCGCTCATCGACACGCTCGGATCGTTCCACGCCGCGCGGGTGCCGTAGTAGTGGCGCTCGTCGTGCTTGTCGCGATGGATCTCGAGCTTGCGGACCAGGAGCTCGACGTCCTCGCGGATCGCGCGATAGGTCGCGATCAGATCCTTGTTGTCGTCGGCGAGGACGGCGTCGCGCGGCACGGTCGCGAAGAACAGCGCGGCGCCGCCGGCGAACGGCTCGTAGTAGCGGCCGATCGTCTCGGGCATGCGCGCGCGCAGCTCCGGCAGCAGCTTCGACTTGCCGCCCACCCACTTGACGACGGGCGAAGCCGCGGGCGCCGCGCGTTGCGGGACCGCGAGCTTGCGCGGAGACGAGATCGCCTTCGACGCGACGGAGCGCGTGCGAGATCGCATACGCGCATCCTCGAAGCCGCTCGATCCCCGGGCCACTTTTTGATAGTGGCCGGGAGTGGATCGCGAGCGCTTACGAAAGCACTTCTATAGATCCTTGCATCCCGCGGCATCCCGCGCGCGCGCAGCGCTCGTGCGAGCGGTCGACGAGAACGCGAGGCGCCGGCGCTCGCGGTCGCGCACACCGGGCTCGGTCCCGCGTTCGGATCGCGCCGCCTCCCGGTTCCACAAGCCACCACCGACGTATCACCCACCCATCGTGCTCCCACGACCCTTGGTGGTACTTACTCACGCGGGCCCGACCCGGTGCGCGCGCCGCGGCGCCGGCTGCGCACGAGCGATCGCCGCACGCTGCGATCGCTGATCGATCTCGCGTGGGGGTATTGGGGGAGCGCAGCGGCTCCCCCAATCTGAGGACGCGAAAGCGTCCGGACGCGGCTCTGATCGCGCCGAACGCGAGGCTGCAGCGGAGCAGAGTGCGCAGCGCATCAGCGCTGCGCGCGCCGTACGTATTGGATCAGCTGACCGCCGGCGCGATCAGAGCTGTGCGGCCGCGGCGTAGCCGTTGGTCGCCGGGTCGTAATCGACGAGCACGCCGAAGACGCCCGAGTTGCGCGCGAGCTTCAGGATCTCGTCCTTGTTGCCGCGCACGACCATGCGGGGCACCGCGCCTTCGACGGCGGTCGCGTCCATGAACTGCTTCGCCTTCGCGACGTTCTTGAACCCGAGGACGTACGTTTGATCGTCGCCAGCGCGCGCCATCATGGGCTCGTTGTCGACGAGGAGGACCCAGAGGCCCTCGAGCACCGAGCGCGGAAACGTGGCCGCGGCCGGGTTGTTGTGCCCGCCGTGGCGGGGGGCCTGCGTGCGGCCCTGAGCTTGCTGCATTCGGTAGATACTCCCTTGGATAAAGGTGCCGCTTAGATGCGGCTTTTCTGGTGAAGTGTCAAGCGGTTTCAATCCAGGCGCCGCGCTGCGTCGTCGTCACGAGATCGCATCTGTACTGCCCTTGGACGATCACCACGTAACCGTTATCCACGTCATCGCGTACATTTCATCGCCGTGACGGTGAAACTGCCGCTGTTCCGACCCGATCCGATCCCGGCCGCCCCCGGAGATCCGCTGATCGACCGGTTCGCGCGGCGCGTGCAGTACCTCCGCGTCTCGGTCACCGACCGCTGCAACTACCGCTGCTCGTACTGCATGCCGGAGGACGTCACCTTCCGCCCTCGCAAGGACGTCCTGACCTTCGAGGAGATCGCCCGCATTGTTTGCGTCTTCGGCCAGGTCGGGGTGCAGCGCGTGCGCCTTACCGGAGGCGAGCCGACCGTGCGCGCGGATCTGGTCCGGCTCGTCGGGATGATCCGCGACGTGCCCGGCATCGAGGAGATCGCGATGACCACCAACGGTCATCTCCTTGCGGATCTCGCGCAGCCGCTGCGCGACGCCGGCCTGGGCGAGGTCAACGTCTCGATCGACACGATCGACCCCGCGCGCTTCCGCGAGGTCACCCGTCGCGGCGAGCTGGCGCGCGTGATCGCGGGCATCGATCGCGCGCGCGAGGTCGGCCTCGGCGTGAAGCTGAACGCGGTCGCCTTGCGCGGGGTCGCGGATGACATCTCCGACCTCGTCGCGTGGTCGTGGGAGCGCGGGCTGGTCGTGCGCTTCATCGAGCACATGCCGATGTCGTCCGGCGCGCTGTACGACGACGCGCGCGAGCTCACCGCCGCCGAGATCCGCGCGGTGATCGGCGAGCGGTTCGGCGCGCTCGTGCCGTCACCCGCCCGCGACAAGCCGCGCGGTCCGTCGCGCTACTGGCACCTCGCGAGCGATCCGTCGCGCGAGGTCGGCATCATCAGCGCGATGACCGAGCACTTCTGTGATTCGTGCAATCGCGTGCGACTCACCGCGACCGGCGACCTCCACGCATGTCTCGGTCATGACGACGCCATCTCGCTCCGCGACGTGCTCCGTAACGGAGGCACCGACGCCGACGTCTTATCTGCGATCGCGACTTCTCTCGGCGGGAAGCGAGCGGGGCACGAATTCGCCCGGACGGGGGCGGGCGGCCCCGCGAAGCACATGGTCGCGATCGGCGGGTAAGCGCAAGTGCGCCAAATGACCGCCGGGCCGCCGCGGCGGCCCTGGCCTGCAACGTGCTAGCTTCAAGGCGCAGATGAAGAAGTCGACCAAGACCAAGCTGTCCATCACGCTTGTCGTCGTCGCGTTGGGAATGACCTTCCTGGTCTATTCGGTCTTGGCCAATAGCGGCAAGGACAAGTGGGCCGACGAGATCCGCGCGGACAAGCAGGCGTGGGTCGGCAAGAAGGTCCGCGTGCTCGGCTACGTCGAGGCGGGCACGCTCGAGAAGAAGATCGTCGATCAGCAGACCGTCGCGAAGTTCACGATCGAGCGCAACGGCAAGCGCATCCCCGTCGAGTTCACCGGCGAGGTGCCCAACACGCTCGCGGATCACGCCGAGACCTCGGCGCTCGGCCTCCTGCAGGAACGCAACGGCGAGCTCGTCCTGGTCGCCACCGAAGTCAGCGCGAAGTGCCCGTCGAAATACGAGGGAGCGGACTCGAATCGGTCCCTCGCGGTGAAGCCGCAGTATCAGTGAACGCGTATCCTCACCGCTCGCCGGGATAGAAAGATCGGAGCCTGATGAGCCCTGCTTCGTACAGTGCGCCGACATCACCGGTCGCGGTCGTCGGATCCATCGCGATGCTGCTCGCGTACCTCACGGCCGCGTGGTGCGTGGTCGCCGGCATCGCGGGCAACATCAAGAAGTCGAAGCGTCTGGTGATGAGCTCGGTGTACGGGCTCTACGCGTTCACGGCGCTGATCGCGCTGTCGGGCGCGATGATCATCTACGCGTTCGTCAGCCACGACTACACGATCAAGTACGTCTACGAGGTCAGCGATACCTCGATGTCGTTCTGGTACAAGGTCACCGCGTTCTGGGGCGGCCTCGACGGATCGCTGCTCTTCTGGGTGCTGGTGCTGGCGCTGTTCGCGTGCGTCGCGATCCGCGTCAACCACCGCCGGCACCGCGACATGATCGGCTACGTCGTCGCGACCATCATGGTCGTGCAGCTCTTCTTCATCTCGCTGCTCGTCTTCACGAAGGATCCGTTCTCGACCTTCCTGACCAACCCGCCGATCGACGGCAAGGGCCTGAACCCGCTCCTCCAGAACTACTGGATGGTGATCCACCCGCCGTCGCTCTACACCGGCTTCGTCGCCGCGACGATCCCGTTCGCGTTCGCGATCGGCGCGCTGGCGTCGGGCCGCCTCGACGACATGTGGCTCGGCTCGGTGCGGTCGTGGATGCTGATCTGCTTCTTCTTCCTGTCGTTCGGCCTCGTGCTCGGCGGACGCTGGGCGTACGAGGTGCTCGGCTGGGGCGGCTACTGGGCGTGGGATCCCGTCGAGAACGCGGGCCTCTTGCCCTGGTTCACCGCGACCGCGTTCCTGCACTCGATCATCATCCAAGAGCAGCGCGGGATGCTGAAGATCTGGAACCTGGTGCTGGTCATCATCACCTTCTTCCTGACGATCTTCGGCACCTTCATGACCCGCTCGGGCATCGTGAAGAGCGTGCACGCCTTCGGCGAGGACAACGTCCTCGCGCTGCAGTTCGTGCTGTTCATGGCGCTGGTGCTCACGATCTCGATCGGGCTCGTCGTCTATCGCGCCAACAAGCTGCGCGCGGCCAACACGTTCGAGTCGTTCATCAGCCGCGAGTTCGCGTTCCTCGTCAACAACTGGCTCCTGCTCGGCTGCGCGTTCTTCGTCCTGTTCGCGACGATGTTCCCGACCATGACCGAGGCGCTCTCCGGCGAGCGCGCGACGGTCGGCATCGAGTTCTTCAACAAGTGGATGACGCCGCTCGCGCTCATCCTCTTGTTCCTCGCCGGCGCCGCGCCGCTGCTCGCCTGGCGGCGCACGACCCGCGAGCGGTTGGTCCAGCAGTTCCTGGTGCCGACCGGCGCCGCGTTCGCGACGATCCTCGTGCTCGCGGTGCTGTCGCCCGCGTCGCGCGTCAACACGCGCATCTTCGCCGACGTGATCGAGCTGCCGATGCCGCTGGTCTGCTTCGGCCTGATCGCGTTCACGCTGGCGTCGATCGGGCAGGAGTTCTATCGCGGCGTCGCCGTGCGCCGCCGGCAGACCGGATCGGATCCGTTCACCTCCATGGTCGGCCTCGTGCTCGCCAAGCGCCGCAAGTACGGCGGCTACGTCGTGCACCTCGGCATCGCGGTCCTCTTCTTCGGCATCACCGGCAAGGCGTGGGACACGATGGACGACCGCACGATCGAGCTGCCGGCCGCCGAGCTCGCCGCGCAGAAGATGCCCGACACCAAGGCGTGGTTCGTCCTCCACGGCTATCGCTTCCGCTACGACGACATGACGGTGGAGTCCGACGACAACAAGACGTCGATCACCGCGCACGTCGAGCTCTACGACGGCAACGACAAGCTCGCCGATCTCTACCCGCGGCTCGACAAGTACCACAACGAAGAGCAGACCCAGGTCAACGTCCCCGAGATCCGGCCCCGGCTCGACAAGGACATCTACATCGTGATGGAGGGCTTCGGCGGCGACAACGAGAAGACGGCGAACTTCCGCGTCTACATGAACCCGCTGATCAACTGGGTCTGGCTCGGCACCGTGCTCCTCTTGATCGGCACGCTGATCTGCTTGATCCCGGCCTCGCTCGTCGAGTTCATGTCGCCGCGTCCGAAGACGCGCCTCGGCCGCATGGCCGACGCCGCGATCCTCGTGATCTTCGTCGGCGCCGCGACGTTCCTCGCCGCGAAGGCCGCGCACGCCGCGCCGCCCGAGGTGCCGGCCGCCGCCGAGCACCAAGACGTGTCGTCGATCCCGATGGGGCACAACGACGGCACCGGCTACGCGCACCTCTATCGGCCCGAGTCGGCGCAGAACCCCGCGCTCGCCGAGAAGCTGATGAAGGACATGGTCTGCATGTGCGGCGGCTGCAACCGCGAGACCCTGTACTCGTGCAAGTGCGGCTACGCGGCGCAGGGCCGCGAGAAGGTGCTCGAGCTGCTCGCGCAGGGCCGCGACTACGACGGCGTCGTCGCCGCGTTCGTCGCCGAGTACGGCGGCGAGGACGTGCTCGCCGAGCCGCGATCGAAGCTCGCGTGGGCGCTGCCGTACGTCGCGGTGCTCGGCGGGCTCGCGCTCTTGTTCGTGATCGCGCGCGGCTGGGTGCAGCGCGGACAGTCGAAGCTCGCCACGGTCAATCAGGGCACGGCGGCGGAGGAAGACGAGTACGCCGAGAGGCTGGATGACGAGCTCCGAGACACAGACTGACGGCGAGGCGCCCCCGGAAGCGGGCGAGGCGGGCGAGGCCGACGTCGCCGAAGGCGCGAGCACCGGCAGCGCCGTCGACATCGACGACCCGGCGCGCGCGGCCGAGGCCGACGCCGAGGCCGCAGCCGATGACGACGTCGACGAGCCCGCGCCCGCGCCCGCGCCGCGCGCGCCCGCGCAGCCGTGGTGGTGGCGGAACCTGCCGCGCCTCTGCGCCGCGATCGCGACCTTGGTCGGCTGGGGCTTCGTCGGCTGGCACGAGCACTTCCGCGTCACGCCGCCGGCGGTCTTCCTCTGCTTGGGCTGGCTCGCGGTGATCGAGGCGGTGCTGTTCCTGTGGCACACCGGCTTCTCCGCGTCCGACGACGACGACGGCGACGCCGACTGGTGGCGTCCGTTCGGCGAGCGCGACGAGCTCGAGCGCGAGAAGCGCAGCCTGCTGAAGGCGATCAAGGAGATCGAGTTCGATCGCGAGATGGGCAAGACCAGCGATCAGGACGCCGGCGAGATCGTGCGCATGTACCGCGCGCGCGCGATCGAGCTGTTCAAGGCGCTCGATGCGTTCGACAAGGACGCCGGTGAAGAGGTCAGCGTGAAGGACGAGATCGAGCGCGAGCTGCGCGCGCGCATGGCGCTCGCGGGTGGGAAGGGCAAGAAGAAGGGCCAGAAGACGAAGAAGGGGGCCGCGTGAAGAAGCTCCTCGTCCTCGCCCTGCTCGCGTTCGCGCCATCGCCGGCGTTCGCGCAGCCCGCCGACGCGCTCGGGCATCCGCTGCCCGCGGGCGATCTCACCGCCGGCAACGTGCAGGTGAAGGTCATCGCCGGCTCGATCGCGAAGCCGGTCGCCGACACCGAGGTGCACTTCGCGATCGACGGCGTCGATCGCCCCGCGCGCACCAACGCCGAAGGCCACGCCACGATCCCGGGCGTCGCGCCGAACGCGAAGGTGAAGATCACGGTCAAGAACGCGAAGGGCGAGGACGTCTCGTCCGACGAGTTCCCGATGCCGCCGCAGGGCGGCGTGAAGGTGATGCTCTCGACGACGCCGATGGAGGCGACGCCGGGACCGCAAGGCGGGGGACCGATGATGGGCGGCGGCGGCGGCATGCCCGATCCGCGCATGATGAGCGGCAAGGGCCGCGCCGATCAGACCGTCGATCCGGGCACGCTGATCGCGACCGTCACCTACGGCGATCTCACCGCAAAGGACCCGCCGGCGGACGTGCCGGTCGTGCTGGTCGGCTACAGCGACGCGAAGGGCGTGACCGGGCAGGTCGTGAACACCGACGCGTCGGGGCGCGCGCTGTTCAAGAACCTCGATCGCAGCGGCGCGACCGCGTACTTCATCCTGACCAAGCTCGGCCGCGGCAACGTGATCGATCGGCTCGAGACGATCCCGCCGCTGCAGCTCGGCGCGACCGCCGGCTGGCGCGTGATGCTCTCCGGCGAGAAGCGCGACTCGCAGAAGCCCGCGGTCGACGAGCTCGCGAAGCTCGAGACGCCGGCCGAGGTCGCGGTCGGCAAGGTGCTGGTCTCGGTGGCCGGCGTGCCGCAGCCCGGCGCGACCGCGCAGCTGGTCGACGCGCTGACCGGCAAGGTGATCGCGAGCGCGCCGCTCGCGCAGGAGAAGCCGCACGACGTCAAGGCGGAGACCGCCGGCGTGATCGAGCTCAAGGGCGCCGGCGCCGGCTCGCTCGGCGTGCAGCTCATGCACCCGAACGGCGCGAACGGCGCGAACAGCAACGATCCGGTGCCGGACGCGGTGATCGCCGTGCGGAGCGGCGAGCAGGTCCTCGCGACCGCGACCAGCGCGAAGGACGGCTGGGCGCAGCTCGACAAGCTGCCGACCGGCGCGCCGCTGGTCGTCGACGTGACGATCCACGGCTCGACCGTGCAGTCGTCGCCGGTGACGCTGCCCGCCGACAAGGGCCAGCAGATCAACATCATCTTGTCGTGGCAGCAGCGCGGCGAGCTGACCGCGCTGTTCGACGCGCCCGACGTGGACAAGAGCGCGTACTTCGTCCAGACCGAGATGTTCAAGAAGGTCTACCGCTCGGAGCCGTTCCAGACGGTGCCGATGCACGGGACGGCGGCCTCGATCCTCGTCTACCCGCGCGTGTTCCTGCAGTTCGCGCTCGACGCCGGCCCCGAGGACGACTACCTCGCGGTGCGCGGCGAGATGGCGGTGCGCAACTTCTCGTGGGCGCCGTACGTCGGCGGACCCGACGGCCTCTCGATCCCGCTGCCCGACGGCTTCAAGGGCGCCGGCGTGATGGAGGAGAGCGAGGTCGCCAAGGACGAGCGCGGCTATCGCGTGATCCACCCGATCCCGCCGTTCGGGATCTCGTTCCACATCGGCTTCTCGCTGACGATCGACGATCGCACGACCGAGTGGGACATGCCGCTGCCGATCGGCGTGCTCGAGGGCGACCTCGCGGTCCGCAAGTTCCCGCTCGAGGTCACGGTCACCCAGCCGAAGGGCGTGGTCGGGATGCACACCGAAGAGGTGCAGAACGCCGGCAACACGTACTTCGTGATGCACGACATCACGCTGATGCCGCGCCCCGAGGAGCTGGTGCCGCACCTGCGGTTCGTGATCCACGGGCTGCCATCGCCGCCCGAGTGGAAGATCTTGGCGCCGAAGATCGCCGGCCTGCTCGTGCTCCTGCTGATCACGATCGCCGCGTGGATCGCGATCAGCGCCGCGGCGCGCGCCGGCCGCGCGCGCGAGACCGAGGCCGCCGCGCGCAAGCAGCGCATCGACAAGCTCTACGAGCAGCTGGTCGCGATCGATCAGGCGGGCGGCAGCGAGGTGCGGCGCGAGCAGATCCTGCGCGAGCTCGAGGAGCTGCTCGCCGCCGAGCGCGAGCGCGCCAAATGATCGATCGGGTCACCGTCTCGAAGGTGGCCAAGCGCTACGGACACGAGCGCGCGCTCGGCGGCGTCGACGTGACGCTCGAGCGCGGCAGCCTGTGCGCCTTGCTCGGGCCCAACGGCGCCGGTAAGTCGACCTTGCTCGGGATCCTGTCGACCTTGATCCGCCCGAGCGCGGGCGAGGTCGCGTATCACGACGGCGACAAGGCGCTCGAGGCCGACGACGAGCTGCGCCGCGACATCGGCGTCCTCGCGCACGCGTCGCTCTGCTACGGCGAGCTGACCGCGGTCGAGAACCTGCGCTTCTTCGCCGGGCTGTACGGCGTCGAGGATCGCTCGGCCGAGCTCCTCGATCAGGTCGGGCTCGACGAGCACGCGCGCGCGCGGCCGGCGCGCACGTACTCGCGCGGCATGCTGCAGCGGCTCGCGCTGGCGCGCGCGCTGCTCGCGCGGCCGTCGCTGCTCCTGCTCGACGAGCCGTTCACCGGGCTCGATCGCGGCGGCGCCGAGTCGCTCGGCGCGTCGCTCGGGCGGGCCAAGGCCGGCGGCGCGATCCTGCTCGTGGTCACCCACGACCTCGAGGCGATCGCCGGCGTCACCGATCACGTCGTCGTCCTGCGCCGCGGCAAGATCGCCCACGAGGGCCACCAGGCGAGCGGCTACGGCTACGACGAGCTCAAGCGAATCTATGCGGATCATGCAGGCGCCTAGTCGCGAGGCGGAGCTCCCGCGGACTACTGTGATCCGCGTGGGTCTCGTGAGGCACGCCGCGCAGGTCGCGTGGAAGGATCTGCGCGTCGAGCTGCGCAGCCGCGAGCTCCTCTACACGGTGACGTTCTTCGCCGCGCTGGTCGTGGTCGTCTTCACCTTCACGTTCCCGCGCGTCGACAAGAAGATCGTCGCCGACGTCGCGCCCGGCATGCTGTGGGTCGCGATCGCGTTCGCCGGCACGATCGGCCTCGGCCGCGCGTTCGATCGCGAGCGCGAGGGGGACACCATGCGCGCGCTCCTGCTCACGCCGGCGCCGCGGGTCGCGGTCTTCCTCGGCAAGGCCGTCGCGATCGCGCTGCTCATGCTCGCGGTCGCGGCGATCGTCGCGCCGCTGCTCGCGCTGTTCCTGCCCGGCGCGACCGCGCTGTTCGACGCGCCGCTGCCGCTCGCGGTGGCGATCCTGCTCGGCACGCTCGGCTTCGCGATCGCGGGCAGCGTGTTCGCCGCCGCGCTCCTGCGCGTGCGCGCGCGCGACGTGCTGCTGCCGGTGATCCTCTATCCGATCCTGATCCCGCTGTTCGTCGCGGCGACCCGCGTGACCTCGGATCTGCTCCAGACGCCCGCCGATCTCGACGACGCGTGGTACTGGATCTCGTTCCTCGGAATGTTCGACGCCGCGTTCCTGGTAGTGTCCCTCTGGGTGTTCGAATCGCTGGTGATCGAATGAAGCGCTACGTCATCCCCGCGTTGACCGTCCTCGCCGCCGTGGGCTTCGTCTTCACGCTGTGGGAGGTCTTCGTCGAGACGCCGGTGCAGGTGACGCTCGGCGATCGCGGCCAGATCCTCGTCGGCCAGAGCCTCTTCTTCAACCAGAAGATCTTCTACTACCACGTGGCGAACGCGTTCATGTTGTTCGCCGCCGTCGGCACGACCGGCTTCTGCTCGATCGCGTACTTGAAGACGCGCAACGCGAAGTGGGACGACGTCGCGCTCGCCGCCGGCGAGATCGCGGTGATGTTCGGCTTGGTCGTCCTCGTCACCGGATCGATCTGGGCCAAGGCCGCGTGGGATCTGTGGTGGGTGTGGGAGAAGCGCCTGACGATGTCGTTGCTCCTGTGGCTGACCTTGGTCGGCTACGTGCTCGTGCGCCGCTTCGCCGGCGCCGGCTCCGAGCGGCTCGCCGCCGGCCTCGCGGTGTTCGGCACGGTCGCCGTCCCCTTCATCTACGTGATGGTGAGCCAGGGCGATCACCACCCGCAGGCCGGTGCGTCGGGCAACGTCGCGACGCTGAGCGGGCAGATGAAGATCTCGTTCTGGTTCAGCGTGCTGACGTTCTTGTTCTGGTTCCTCGCGCTGATCATCAGCCGCGTGTCGAGCGCGCGCGCCGAGCGGCGCGTCCGCGAGCTGCACGAGCGCGCGATGGACGCGGGCGTCTTGTGATGGAGACCGTATGAAGCGACTGATCGTCCTCGTCATCCTCGTGCTGGCCCCGATGGCCCACGCCGACAACGCCGCGCGCCAAGCGTGCGTCCAGGCGATGAACGCCGATCCGCAGTTCGCGAAGGACATCGTCAAGACCGCGAACGAGCAGGCCGACGCCGAGATCGCCGAGAAGCACTTGAAGGCCGCCGATCAGATCGCGACCAACGAGAAGCACGTGATCCTCGCGTACGCCGCGATGTGGCTCGCGGCCGCGGGCTTCGTGATCTTCCTGTGGAAGCGGCAGCAGGGCCTGAAGGATCAGATCGCGCGGCTGCAGAAGGATCTCGAGCTCGCGCTCAAGGACGACGCGACGCCCGACACGCCGGCCGCTGGGGCCGCCAAAGCGAAGACGAAGAAGTCATGACCTCGGGTCACATGATCTTCATCCCGATGGTGCTCGCGGTCGGCGGGCTGCTCGGGTTCATCGTCGGCGCGCGCGCGGCGCGCAACGCGTTCGATCTCGAGCGCCGGCGCGAGGCCGAGCGCGAGAAGGCCAAGGCCGAGCGCGCGGCGCGCAAGGCTGCGAAGGCCGCGGCGCCGCCGAAAGAATAGATCGCTATCTGGGTCTCTGTGGACCCGATGCGGACGCGCGATCGCGCAGTTGGCGCTGGCACGTCCGTTGAAATAGGGCGACTCACGGAGGTAATGACAATGCGCTCGCTCTCGTCTCTCACGTTCGTCGCCCTGATCTCGATCACCGCCGCCTGTGGCTCCAAGAAGAAGGACGGCGGCTCGGCCGACAAGCCGGCCGAAGGCTCGACCGATCAACCCGCCGGCCCGGTCACGCTCGCCGCGCCCGCGCTCTTCGACGACTTCAACGCGCCCGGCAAGGACGGCATGGCGCTCCTCGACAAGTACCGCCCCGGCGTGGTGACGAGCGGCGCGGTGACCAACACGATCACCGAGATGGACAACTCGATGACGGTCTGGCTCGACGCGGGCAACGGCCATCACGTCTCGCTCGGCTTCAAGGACAACGGCGCCGCGGCGTCGAAGAAGGGCGTGAAGGCCGGCGATCAGGTGAGCGCGCAGTGCTCGGTCGGCGGCTCGGACGGCAAGATGATGATGCTCATCGACTGCGACCTGAAGTGAACGACGCGAGCTGATCGCGCAGCATCGCGGGATCCGGCGTGCGCGCGGACGCGTCCTTCGCGAGCGCCGCGCGCACGATCGCGTCGAGCGCGTCGTCGACGAGCGGCGGCGGATCGATCGTCATCACGGCGTCCATCGTCAGGTAGCTCGCGCCGCGGAAGAAGAGGCGCGCGCCGGTGACGAGCTCCCACAAGACGACGCCGAGCGCGAAGACGTCGGTCGCCGGCGTCCACACCTCGCCGCGCACCTGCTCCGGCGCCATGTACGCGTGCGTGCCGCGCACCGGACCGCCGGCGCCGATCGCGCGCGCGACGCCGAGGTCGCACAAGGTCGCGCGATCGTCGTGATCGAGGATGAGGTTCGCGGGGCCGAGGTCGCCGTGCGCCCAACCTTGCGCGTGCAGATGCGCGAGACCCTCGCACGCGTCGCTCACGATCGCCGCGGCGCGCGCGGGCGCCATCGCCGCGCCGAGCGACGCGCGCAACGGCGCGCCCTCGATCAAGCCCATCGCCAGATACGGACGGTCCTCCTCGACGCCGTGGGAGAGGCCGCGGACGACGCGCGGATGCGCGGGCAGGCTCGTCGTGAGCCGGCCTTCGCCCTCGAACAACGCGAGCGCCTCGGGCTCGCGCACCGCGTGCCGGTGCAGCCGCTTCACCGCGACCCGCGTAGGGCCTTCGCTCTCTCGCACGCCGACGATCACATCGGCCCAGTCGCCCATGTGCAGCGTTCGCTCGATTCGCCACGGCCCGAATCGATCTTCCGTCACGCGATCGCGATGGTAGCATCCGCGCGTGTTCGACCTGACCTACACCGAAGAGCAAGACGCCCTGGTCCAGACCGCGCGGGACTTCACGCGCAAGGAGATCATCCCGGTCGCGGGCAAGTACGACGAGAGCCACGAGTTCCCGCGCGAGATCCTGAAGCGCGCGTGGGAGACCGGGCTCATGAACATCGAGGTGCCCGAGGCCTACGGCGGCCTCGGCGGCTCGTGCCTCGACAACTGCCTCGTGCAGGAAGAGGTCGCGTTCGGCTGCCTCGGGTTCAACACGTCGCTCGCCGCGAACAACCTCGGCGCCATGCCGGTGATCATCGCGGGCTCGGAAGAGCAGAAGCAGAAGTACCTCGGTCGCCTCGCGAAGGAGTTCGTGTTCGCCGCGTACTGCTGCAGCGAGCCCGACGCGGGGTCGGACGTCGCGGGCATGTCGACCAAGGTCACGCGTCACGGCGACGACTACGTGCTCAACGGCCAGAAGCGTTGGATCACCAACGGCGGCGTCGCGAGCTTCTACACGGTGCTCGCGACCTTCGACAAGGCGATGAAGCACAAGGGCATCGCCGCGTTCGTCGTCGACGCCGACACGCCGGGCGTGCGCGCGGGCCGCACCGAGCACAAGATGGGGCAGCGCGCGTCGAACACGACCGACGTGATCTTCGAGGACGTCAAGATCCCGAAGAGCGCGCTGATCGGCGGCGAGCAGGACGGCTTCAAGATCGCGATGAAGACCTTCGATCGCTCGCGCCCGTGGATCGCGGCGGGCGCCGCCGGCGTGATCCGCCGCGCGCTCGAGGAGAGCCGCGCGTACGCGCTCGAGCGCAAGACCTTCGGCGTGCCGATCGCGCAGCACCAGGCCGTGCAGTTCATGCTCGCCGAGATGGCGATCGCGTACGAGTCGACGCGGCTCCTCTGCCACAAGGCGGCGTGGCAGGTCGATCGCGGCGACCTGCAGGCGATCACCAGCGCGTACGCCAAGGCGTACGGCGCCGACGCGGCGATGCGCTGCACGACCGACGCGGTGCAGATCTTCGGCGGCTACGGCTACACGACCGAGTACCCGGTCGAGAAGCTGATGCGCGACGCGAAGCTGCTCCAGATCTACGAGGGCACGTCGCAGATCCAGCGCGTCGTCATCGCG
>DATJIA010000058.1:0-55435 GCA_035493675.1 Kofleriaceae bacterium
CGCGATCGCGCACCGTGATCCACAGCCACGCGCGGCCCGTCCAATAGACGAGCCCGGCGACGAGCGCGTACAGGAAGACGAAGATCCCGCGGAGGAGGTTTCCCGGCCAGCGGAGCGGGTGCACTGCGCCGCCGACTATAGGCGATCAGCCTTCGTGCGGCGGCGTCGTCGCGTTGTACCAGATGTAGAACGGCCCGGCGCCGGGCTTGACCGGGCAGATGACCACGTCGACGAACGCCGGCGTCGTCTTCATGATGAAGCCGCCCGGGTTCATCGGCGAGCACGTCATCACGAGCCCCGACGGTCCCTTGCACGTCCAGTCGGGCAAGAGGTTCGGCAGCGCCGTCGGATCGCTGCAGTTGTCGGCGCCGCCGGTGAGCGCGTTGCCCTTGTCGTCGGTGATCGACTTGAAGTACGGATCGCCGGTGCCCGCGCCGATGGCGGTCGGCGCGCAGGTCGTGAAGAGATACGAGCCGCCCGCGACGAAGCCGGCGAGGCGATGGGTCTGGCAGCCGTTCGACGTGTCGTAGTTCGCCATGCGCGCGAACTGCCACTTCGGACCCGCGCACTCCTTGTCGGTGTTCGAATCGCAGCCGCCGGTGGTGTCGAACGCGCAGCACGAGTCGCCGGCCACGCCGCACTTCTCCTGCGGCACGTGACAGACGAGATCGCACGACTGCGCCGAGCCGGTCGTCGTGTAGCAGGTGAACGCTTCACCCGGGCACACGCACGTCGAGATCGGATCGCAGGTCTCGCCCGCTTCGATCACGCCGTTGTTGCACGTCGGCTGGCAGTCGTTGTCGTTGTTCGCGTTACAGGCGCCGGGGCAGCAGCCGTCGTTGTTCACGCACGCGGTCTGCTGCCCGTTGCTGTCGCACTGCGCCTGACAGGTGCCGGCGTTCGACAGCGTATAGAGGTTGCAGCCCTGCTGCGGGCAGGAGGTCGGGCACGACGCGAGCGGATCGCAGGTCTCGCCCGACTCGAGGACCCCGTTGTTGCACTTGGGTTGGCAGTCGTTGTCGTTGTTCGCGTTGCAGCCGCCGGGGCAGCAGCCGTCGTTGTTCGCGCACGCGCTCTGCTGTCCGCTCAGCACGCACTGCGCCTGGCACGTGCCCGCGTCGAACAGCGTATAGAGGTTGCAGCCCTGCTGCGGGCACGAGGTCGGGCACGACGCGAGCGGATCGCACTTCTCGCCCGGCTCGAGCACGCCGTTGTCGCAGGTCGCGGCGCAGTCGAGATCGTTCGATGCGTTGCAGCCGGTGGGACAGCAGCCGTCGCTGCTCTCGGAGCACAGCGTGATCTTGTCGCCGTTGACGCACGCGGCGGCGCAGGTGCCGGCCTGGTCGAGCGTGCGCTTCTGGCAGCCGATCGTCGGGCAATCGGTCGGACACGACGCGAGCGGATCGCAGGTCTCGCCGTTCTCGATCGCGCCGTTGTCGCAGACCGCGGGGCAGTCGGGATCGTTCGAGGCGTTGCACACCGTCGGGCAACAGCCGTCGGCGGTCGCGCTGCACGACGCGGTCGCGCACGACGTCGCGTTGGCGTCGACCGCCTTCGCGTCGGGCGCGCCGCCGTCCTCGAGGGTATGGACCTTCCCGCAGGCGACCGCCCATACCAGTGCCATCACGACGACCGCGCGTTGCCTCATCCGACCACGATATCGCGGAACGGGCGGCGCGATCCGGCAAGACGCGGTCTACGCGCGCTTCGTAGCGAGGCCGATGCCGAGCGCCGCGGCCGCGCCGCCGAGCGTCAAGTACGCGCCGAGCCCGAAGACCAGGTTCACGAGGGCGACGTACGGCCACATGATGCCCGCGACGACGAGCAAGCCCGACAGCGCGGCGATGCGCGAGCCGCGCATCTCGCCGAGCCCGCCGATCGCGCCGAGCACCGCGCCGCCGAGCGAGAGCCACACGGGCGCGAGGCGCAGCGTCAGCTCGTCGATGCCGCCGCCGCGCGCGATGTCGAAGCCCGACGCGTCGCTGTACCAAGGGAGGAAGAACGCGATCGCCGCGATCGCGCCCGACACGAGCGCGAGGCCGCGCTGCTTCGCGGCGCCGCTCGCGACGAGCCCCGCCGCGCCCGCGACCGCGATCCATCCGCCCCACCGCAAGCCGGTCGCGATGTCCTTGCCCGCTTGATACGCGGTCCATCCGAGGACGATCACGCCGGTGAGCACGCCGAGCGAGCGCGCGCGGCGCGCGTCGGTGAAGCCGTACGCGATCAGGCCCGCGCCACAGAGCGGCGCGAGCGCGAGCAGGTGATTCGCCCATCCGTTCTCGCGCGCGAGATCGAAGCCGCTGATCGATCCCCATGCGCCGAGATCGGCCCACGCGAGGAAGAAGCCCACGACCAGAGCGGCTCCCGCCGCCGCGAGCAGTGCGCCGACCTTATCGGTCGCACCGATTCCCTTGGTCTCACCCGACATGCCGATGGCGTAACACAGGACGAGATCGGTTCAACCAATCTCGAACCTGATCGGGTGATCAGGTCATGTGGATCACGCCTGTGCGACTGGCTGTTTGTCGCCGCCGATCACGGCACCAGCGGCGGTCGACGCGAGCTCGCCCGCCGCGCGCGTGGTGTCGCGGAGGCCCTTGAAGACGCCGGCCGCGGTGCGCTCGCCGGCGCCGAGCAGATCGCTCGCGAGCTCGTCGAGGCGCGCGGTCGCGCGCTTGCTCAAGCGGAACACGCCGCGCACGACGTTCTCGATCGCATCGAGGCCCGCGTCGGCGACGACGCGCAGCTCGCCGCGTACGTCGTTCGCGAAGCCGATCGCCGACGACGAGCTCTTGTCGCCGACGTCGATCGCGAGCGTCGCGACGCCGACGATCAAGCCGGCCTTCTCGATCTTGTCGTTGCTGCGGGTGGTGACGGTCTTGGTGGAAGGGGTGTCGTTCGCCATGCGTCGACACTGGTCTTGTGAATGCACTGCGTCAACGCACGTGCGTGACATCTCCCGCAGAGAAGACGCATCGCTTCACGTCCGTCCTGTAAGCAACAGGGAGATCGATAAGGCCGCAATATGCGCGTCACACAACTGGAGTCTCGAAACGAACAGGCATATGGTGCGCGCAGGAAACGGAGGAGCCTAACCGTGCACCGCTTCAAATTGAGGGTTCACTTGGTCACGGTCGTGGCCGCTGCTGCCGCCAGCTATGGCGTCGCGACGGCGAGCCCCGACGGAAGCAGCGTTCGTACGCTGCGTATGCGCGCTGGTTCGACACATGCCGCGCCGGCACGAGTCCGGCTCGCCATGAAGAAGCAGCCTGATCAGCCGACGCCGGCGCCGACGCCGACGCCTGATCAACCCACGCCGCCGGACAACGGTGGTACGCCGACGCCGCCACCGGAAGGTGGCACGCCGCCCACGCCGCCGCCCGACGAGGGCACGCCGCCGCCGCCGCCGCCGCCCGACAACGGCGCTGCGCCCGCCGGCAACACCGACGACGAGCTCGCCAAGATGGCGGCCGAGGCCGAGAAGGCCGCGGAGAACGGTGAAGGCACCGTCGGCAGCGAAGTCATCGAGGTGACCGGTTCACTCGTCGATCGCAAGACGCTCGACACGCCGGCGCCCGTCACCGTGATCGACCGCGAGATCCTCAAGGCCTCCGGTCTCACGAACGTCGGCTCGATCATGCAGACCCTGCCGGCGAACTCGAACGGTCTCACCGTCGCGTTCAACAACGGCGGTGACGGCACGGTCAAGGTGAACCTGCGCGGTCTCGGCACGGCGCGCACGCTCGTCCTCATCAACGGACGCCGCGTCGTCCCGGGCGGCCTCGGCGCCGACTCGTCGGTCGACTTGAACACGATCCCGCTCGCGATGGTCGAGCGCGTCGAAGTCCTCAAGGACGGCGCGTCGGCGATCTACGGCTCGGATGCGATCGGCGGCGTGGTCAACGTGATCACGCGCAACGACTTCAAGGGCACCGAGGCGACGCTGTACACCGGCGCGACCTCGCACGGAGACGGCAACGTCTACGACGCGAGCATCGTCACCGGCGCCAGCTACTCGAAGGGCAACGTCGTGTTCTCGGCTGGCTACAACCAGCAGGACCCGATCTTCGCCGGCGACCGCGACTTCTCTCGCGCGCAGTACTCGTTCGACTTCTCGAACACGAACTCGCACGGCACGATCCAGGGCAACGGCTCGTCCTCGACGCCGAACGGCCTGCTGCTGTGGGACGACGGCGTCGATGACGCCGACGCCGGCGGTGGCAACGCGCTGTGGGATCAGTTGAAGGTCGACTGCCCGAGCGGCTTCTGCACCCGCGACGGCTCCAACAGCCCCTACCGCGACTTCAGCTTCGACGGTAACTCGGACGAGCTGAACGCGATGGGCCAGCGGGCGGGCGACCTGTACAACTTCCAGCCCGAGAACTACCTGACCATCCCGCTCCGTCGCTACAACATCTTCTCGACGGGCACGTACAAGCTCAGCGATCACATCAACGCCGAGTACGAGGCGCTGTACGTGAACCGCAAGTCGGACCAGTCGCTCGCCGCCGAGCCGCTGTTCTTCGACCAGTACCCGTTCGGGATCGCGCACGACAGCATCTACAACCCGTTCAACCGCGATGTCTTCTTCTACCGCCGTCGTGTGGTCGAAGCGGGCGATCGTACGGACAAGCAGAACGTCGATACGTTCCGCATGGTCGTGGGCCTCAACGGCGAGATCCCCGAGGACGCGCCCGCGCTCAAGAACTGGAAGTGGGAAGCGTCGTTCAACTACGGTCGCACGCAGGCGACGAACGCGCACGCCGGCTCCTTCATCTTGAGCCACCTCGGCAACGCGGTGGGTCCGTCGTACTACGACGCGATGGGCGCCCCGAAGTGCGGCACGCCGACGAGCCCGGGCCCGTCGGACTGCGTCCCGGCGAACTTCCTCGGCGCGGCCGGATCGCTGACGCCCGAGATGCTCAAGTACCTCACGTACACGGGCATCGCGTTCGGCTTCAACGATCAGAAGACCGTGCTCGCGCAAGCGCACGGTCAGATCGCGAAGACGCCGTGGGACGGCGACATCGCGCTGGCCCTCGGCGCGGACTACCGCAAGGAGACCGGTGGCTTCCAGTCGGACCCGCTCGCCGCGACCGGCGACACCACGACCAACGCGAACGAGCCGACCTCCGGTGACTACAACGTCGGTGAGGCGTTCGGCGAGCTCTCGATCGTCCCGGTGACCAACCGCAAGGCGGCCAAGTACCTCGAGCTGGACGGCGCGTTCCGCGCGTACGACTACTCGACGTTCGGCTCCGGTGTGACCTGGAAGGCGAGCGCGCTGTACAAGGTGCCGCAGGGCATCTCGTTCCGCGGTACCTACTCGACGGCGTTCCGGTCGCCGAGCATCGCGGACCTGTTCTCGGGTCAGTCGGACAACTTCAACAACGTGTCCGACCCGTGCGACACGACCAACGGTCCGGTGACGGATCCGACCGTCGCGCACAACTGCTTCGCCCCGGTGTCGCAGGGCGGCGATGGCCTCCCGATGGACTTCCAGGATCCGCAGTCGCAGTTGAAGTCGAAGGTCGGCGGTAACCCGAAGGTCGGTCCCGAGAGCGCGGACGTCCTCACGGCCGGCATCGTGATCGAGCCCGAGAAGGTGAAGGGCTTCGCGATCACCTTCGACTACTACAAGATCAAGATCGACAACGCGATCACCTCGCTCGGCGAGGACGTGATCTTGAACCAGTGCTACGGCCAGTCGAATCGCCAGAACTGCAACCTGATCTCGCGCAACCCGAACACGCAGGCGATCACCCTCATCAGCAACCTCCAGACGAACGTCGGTGGTGAGGACTCGTCGGGCATCGACTACGCGGTCTCGTACGACCACGACTTCGGTGGCCCGGGCCGCTTCCGGTTCAACTGGGAAGGTACGTACCTCCTGACCCAGGACCTGATCACGGCGACCGGCAAGGTGTTCGGCATCGGCGTCTACGACCTCGGTGCCTTCCCGCGCTACAAGAACAACGTCGGCGTGATCTGGGGCAAGGGTCACCTGGGCGCCGGCGCGAACGTGCGCATGATCTCGGGCTTCAAGGAGTGCGACAACAACGACTGCTCCAAGAAGGACGACGGCACCCTCGGTGGCGTCCGTGGCGTCGACAGCAACGTCACCGGCGACATCTTCCTGAACTTCTCGACGAAGGACGCGATGGGCACGACGTCGCTCGCGGTTGGCGTGAACAACGTGGCGGATACGCCGCCGCCGTTCATCTACAACGGCTTCTACGCGAACTCGGACGCGTCCACGTACGACTTCATGGGTCGTTTCATGTACGTGCGCCTGTCGCAGATGTTCTAGTCGACAACGACGAGAACGACGTGACCTGAGGAGGGCGCCCGAAAGGGCGCCTTCCTTCGTTTCGGGTGTTCGGGCGTTTCGGCTTACGATGCGCGCATGCTCGCGCTCCTCGCGGTCATCGGAACGATGCACTTCGAGGCCGACGTCCACGCCGGCGACGGCGACTACGACCTGGTCACCTTCGACGTCCCCGCGGGCACGCAGGAGATCCAGGTCGATCACACCGACGGATCGGACACCGACATCCTCGACTGGGGCGTGTGGAGCCCCGAGGGGTTCCGCGGCTGGGGCGGCGGGCTGACCGACCCGGCGATCATCGGCGTCCAGGCGTCGTCGCGCGGCTACCTGCCGGGCGCGATCACGCCCGGCACCTGGACGGTCGTCGTCGGTGAAGCGAAGCTCCCGACCGGCACCGGTCACTACGTCATCGACGTGACCTTCCGCGACGCGCCGACCCTCGCGCCGCAGACGCGCGCGCCGTTCGCGCCGGTCGTCGTGAAGCCGGGCGCGCGTTGGTACCGGGGCGACTTCCACGTCCACGACACCGAGAGCGGCGACGCGAAGGCGTCGATCGCCGACGTGATCGCGCTCGCGCGCTCGCGCGGCTTGGACTTCGTCGAGCTGTCCGATCACAACACGGACTCGCAGCTCGGGCTGCAAGCGGTCGCGCAGCAGTCGCTCACGGATCTGCTCCTCCTGCGCGGCGTCGAGGTCACGACCTATCACGGCCACGGCAACGCGCTCGGCGCGACCGACTACATCGATCACCGCGTCGGCCTCGGCGGGGTCGATGCGGCCTCGATCGTCGCGGCCGCGCACCAGCAAGGCGCGCTGTTCTTCGTCAACCACCCGGTGCTCGATCTCGGCGACGTCTGCATCGGGTGCGCGTGGAAGCAGGACGTCGACTGGAGCCAGGTGGCGGGCCTCGAGATCCAGAACGGCAACGTCACGGTCAGCGAGGTCTTGTTCACGCCGCAGGCGATCAAGCTGTGGGATCAGATCCTCGACGGCGGCGCGAAGGTCGCGGCGATCGGCGGCAGCGACGATCACACCGCCGGCGTCGACGAGACCAACACCGGCTCGCCGATCGGCTCACCGACGACGCTCGTGTACGCGACCGAGCTCAGCGAAGCGGCGATCAAGGACGCGGTCGCGCACGGGCGCACGCAGGTCTTGATCCCGGGGCCGGACCTGCCCGCGATCGATCTGACGATCGCGACGCCGACCGGCGACGCGAGGATCGGCGACACCGCGACCGGCATCTCGCACGTGGAGCTCACCGCGACGCTCGAGGGCGCCGCGCCCGCCGACGCGACGCTCGGCATCTGGCGCGACGGCGAGAAGATCGATCAGATCGCGCTCGACGGAGCAGGCGCCGACTTCTCCCACGTCTTCCACTACGACGCACAGGGCGGGCTCGAGCGATTCCGCGCGGAGATGGTGAGCGGCGGCTTGCGCGTGGTCGTCACCAGCCACGTGTGGGTCGACGGCACCAAGCCCGCGCCCGAAGGCTGCGGCTGTCGGGCCTCGACTTCGCTTCGCCCGAACGGAATCTTGGCCGCCGCGGTCGCTATGGCGCTCGCACGGAGACGCCGGCGCGCGCGTCGCCCCTGAATTCCGGAAGCGCCGGCACCACGCGCGCGTCGGTGAGCGGCACGCCGGTCCAGCGCGCGAGCGCCGCGCGCGCGGCCGTGTTGTCCGCGGGCGCGAGGCTGTAGATCCCGCTCGACCAGTGGCTGCCGTGCGGGACGATCAAGCGCAGCGCGTCGCCGTCGGGAGACACCGACGCCGGATATCCCGCGCCCCACGGATCCCACTCGCCGCCGACGATCATGATCCGATTCGCGTCGTTCGCGATCCACGACGCGAGATCGCGCGCGACGAACGGATCGTACGTCGGCACCGGCGCGTCCTCGGCGAGGAACGGCTCCATGTCCTCGTACGAGTACATCATCAGATCATCGAGGTGCTGGTGCTCCCACACCGGATAGCCGAGCTGCGCGAGCACTTGATACGTGTACTGCTCGCCGAGGATCGATTGCGACGTGTCCCCGTACGCGACCGGCGAGCTCCAGCGATCGAGGAACGCGTAGAGCGCGTCGTCGCTCGCGGTCGCCGCCGGGATCGCGGCGCAATCGGTGTTGCCGGTCTGCTCCATCCAGTACGAGAACTCGAGCTCGACGATCGCGGTCTCGACCGCCTTGCCGAGCCCGACGTCGCGGAACGATCCCTCGGCGTTCGCGCGCGCCTCCATCGCGGGTCGGCGCACGAGCATCGCGCGTTGCAACGCGCGCAGGCGATCGCGGCAGTCGGCGATGCCGATGTCGTCGAGCACGGTCGCGTAGCGCGGGTCGGGGAGATCGGTGATCACCGGCGGCACGTACGCGACGACCGCGTCGTAGTCCTCGGGGTGGAGGCGCATCGCCTCGAGCGCGTGCTCGCCGCCCTTCGATCCGCCGGTCGCGACGTGCGGCACGCCTGGATAGATCGTCTCCATCGCCTGCACGATCGCGTGTTGATCTTCCTGCGCGTCGGTGACGTCGAGGTACGGCCAGTCGATCTCCTCGCCGCGCGACTTGCCGTAGAAGCGGTACTCGAGGCTGATCTGGTTCGCGTCGAGCATCGCGGCAGGCTCGGTGAGCGTGTGCGTGCGCGACGCGTTGTAGCCGCCGGCGTAGACGACGAGCGGCGCGTCGTCGCGCCGGTGGATCAGCGCCGCGTACTGCAGGAAGATCGCGTCGCGCTTGGTGCCGGAGTGGTCCTCCGGCTGCGTGAAGTAGAGATCGAAGTAGCGGAACTGCGGATCGAGCCCGGACTCGGCGGCGGGGATCTCGGCGACGGCGACCCCGGGCAGCGCGTTCAGGCGATCGAGCACGTCGGGCGCGCGATCGTCACCACACGCCGCGAGGAGCAGGAGCGCGAACGCCGGGCGCACGCTGCGAGGGTACCAGCTCCGGTGGGAGGGCGCGCATCTGCGTCGCCGACGCGCCGCTCCAGCGCGCGACCGTGTCGAACGCGATCGGGAGATCCGCGGGAGCGAGGCTGTAGATGCCGCTCGACCAGTGGCTGCCGTGCGCGACGGTGAAGCGATACGCGTCGCGTCCGTCGGGGACGCGCGCCGGATAGCCCGCGCCCCACGGATCCCACTCGCCGCCGACGAGCATCACGTGCTCGGCGTCTTGCTCGACCCACGCCGCGAGATCGCGCGGCACGCTCGGATCGTACGCCGGCACGCGCGCGCCGATCGGCATCATCCGACTCCAGTCCTCGTACGAGTACTGCAACAGATCATCGAGGTGCGCGTGCTCCCAGATCGGGTATCCGAGCTCGGTCTGATCTTGATAGATGTACTGCTGTCCATACACCGAGAGATCGTGATCGGCATACGCGAGCGGCGAGCTCCAGGTGTCGAGGAACGCGTAGAGCTGATCGTCGGTCGCCTGCGGCGTCGGGATCTGCGAGCACGCGGGCGCGCCCGGGCCGAGCTCCATCCAGTACGCGAACTCGAGCTCGACGATCGCGGTCTCGACCGCCTTGCCGAGCCCGGCGTGATCGAAGCGCGCGCCGTCGGCGGCGGACGCGTGCGCCTCGACCATCGCGCGCCGCGCGAGCAGCTCGCGCTGCACCGCGCGCAGGCGATCGCGACACTCCGCGACGCCGATGTCGTCGAGGACGTGCGCGTAGCGCAGATCGGGCTTGTCGGTGATCACGGGCGCGACGTACGCGATCGCGCCGTCGTAGTCGTCGGGATAGAGGCGCATCGATTGGAGCGCGTTCTCGCCGCCCTTCGATCCACCGGTGACGATCCGGTGCGGGTTCGCGTACACGCGCGCGAGGTCTTGCACGATCGCGTGCTGATCGGCCTGCGCTTGCGCGACGTCGAGGAGCTCCCACGGGGTCGGGTCGCCGTGCGAGTCGCCGTAGAAGCGGTACTCGAGGCTGAGCTGGTTCGCCTGCGCGAGCGCGGCGGGCTCGCTGAAACGGCGCGGCAGGTACGTGTCGTAGCCGCCGACGAGGACGACCAGCGGCGCGTCGTCATCGCGGTGGATCAGCGCCGCGCGCTGCGGGAAGGCGCCGCGCTCGCGATCGCCGTGATCGATCGTCTGCGTGAAGGCGAGATCGAAGTAGCGATAGGCGGGATTCAGCTGATTCCGCGCGTCGGGCAGGACCTCGGTGACGGTCACGCCGGGCAGCTGCGCGAGGCGCTGATCGATCGTGCCGGTCAGCGGAGGGAGCGCGAGATCGTCGCCGCACGCGGCGCAGAGCATCAACGCGAGGATCGCGGATCGCATCGCGCGATCATGGCGCGGCGGCGAGCGCGGTCGACAAGGCAGAGTACGCACCGGGTCGCGGCCCCGCGACATTGCCGCGTTCTACCAACTGCGCGAGCGTGAGCGTCTCGCCGTCGGGGACGAACAGGCGATCCCAGCCGAGCTCCTCGGGGCCCGCGGGCTTCTCGGCGATCGTGCCGTCGCAGGTCGCGGTGAAGACCTCGACGTGATCGGAGCCGAGGCGGCGCAGCGCGACGCATAGATGAAGGCGCGCGGGCGTCTCGCGCCAATGGCGGCAGAAGCGGCGCGCGTTCTCGCTGTCGAGCTCGAGGCGCAGCGACTTCCCGTCGGTGGTCAGCAGATCGGTCGCTTCGGCGACGCACGCGACGTCGCCGTGCGCGGACGCGAACGCGAGCACCTGGCCGCGCGCGACCAGCGCCGGATCCGGCGACGCCGCCGACGAGCCGGTCGGCAGCGAGGCGAGCTCGAGATCGAGCGCGGGCGCGATGCGTCGCACCTCGTCGGCGCGGAGCGGCGTGGCATCGATGAACGCGAACCGCATCGGGAGCGGAAGATAACCCGGTTCAAGAGGTCCGCGCGCCTGCGTGCTCGGATATCCTGGCTTCGTGCGTCGGTTCTTGATCGTGTCCATCTTCGTCGGGCTCGCCGCGCGCGCCGAGGCGAAGAAGCACGAGGAGCGCGTCGCCGACGCGGTGTTCGTCGATCCGTGCCTCGACGGCAGCGAAGGCGCGTGCAAGCGGCGCGCGCTCGACGGCTTCTATCGATCGCTCGCGGCGACCGACGCGGGGACGGGCGCGCATCCGACGCGCATCTCGTGGTTCGGCGACTCGCTGACCGCGGACGATCAGATCACCGATCAGGTGCGGCATCGCTTACAGCCGAAGTTCGGCGACGGCGGTCCGGGCTTCGTGTTCGCGATGCCGCCGCATCCGTTCTGCGAGCACCGCGAGGTCAAGCGCGCGGGCGGCAGCGGGTGGACCGTGTACGGCGTGTCGACCGACGTCGCGCGCGATCGCTTGATGGGGCTCGGCGGAGCTGCCGAGAGCGACGGCGGATGGCTGCGGTTCGCGCCGGCGAACGCGGCGATCAAGTCCGCGGACGTCTTCTACCTCGCGGAGCCGCACGGAGGATCGATCGACGTGCGCGCGAACGGGACCTCGGTCGGATCGATCGCGACCGCTTCTTCGTCGAAGACGGCCTCGTTCCAAGCGTTCGCGGTCAGCGGCGCGGTGAAGAAGATCGAGCTGCGCGCGAGCGGGCACGTGCGCTTGTTCGGCGTCGCGCTCGAAGCGGCGAGCGGGGTCGTCGTCGACAACCTCGGCGTGGTCAACGCGACCGCGAAGGCGTTCGCGAAGATCAAGCCCGATCACTGGCAGGCGGAGCTCGCGCATCGCGCGCCGGATCTCGTCGTCGTGATGATCGGCACCAACGAGGCGGAGTGGCTGCCCGCGAAGGGCGCCGCGCTCGACGAGCACGAGCAGGTCGTCGAAGGTCTGCTCGCGAGCGTGCGCGCGGCGAACCCGGACGCGTCGTGCCTCGTGATCTCGCCGCTCGATCAGCTCGACTGGCGCACCGAGGGCACGCCGGCGCGCGCGTCGGTGCCCGCGATGGTCGCCGCGCAAGAGAAGGCGGCGATCGCGAAGGGCTGCGCGTTCTGGGACGCGTACACGTGGATGGGCGGGAAGCGCGCGTCGCTCGATTGGTTCCACCGCGGGCTGCTCACGAACGACTTCCAGCACCCGACGACCGCGGGCGCGCATCGGATCGCCGACGCGTTCGCCGCGGGCCTGCTCGACGGTTACGTCGCGTATCGCGCCCGCGCGACCTCGTGATCTTGCCCGGCCCCGGCCAGCGCGACTCGGCCGGGTTCGTGAAGACGCGACCGACGTGGTGCACGGTCTCGCCTTGGCCTTGCGCGTATTGCACGGTCGCGAGGTCGCGCATGGCTTTCAACGATCCACCGCGCGCGAAGGTGGTGACCACGCCCTCGAACGCGTTCGCGCCCGCGAACAGGAAGTCGTTGGTCATGAGCAGCGGGACGCGCGTCTCGGACGAGACCTCGGCGGCCATGTACGGCGCGGTCTCGCACGCCTCGGCGATCACGCCCTTGGGCTCGCTCGTCGACGATTTCGCGCGCGCGGCCCAGTCGATCGGATCGACGTCCATCAAGCGGTTGTGGCCGACCCACGCGACGATCGCGCTCTTGCCGCCGGCGGCGAGGCGCGTGCCGTCGTCGAGCACGACCGTGCGCTGCTGGTCGCCGTAGACGTCGTCGAGGTAGGCGGCGAGCGTCTGATCGATCGACGTCCCGCGCCACGCGTACGCGATCACGTAGATCTCGATCGGTTTGCCGACCTTGCGATCGTTCCACGCTTCTTTGGGTTTGAAGGTCCGATGCCAGACGCGAGTCTCGAGCACGTCGCTCGGCGCGCCCGCGTCTTGGATCTTCTCGCGCTTCCAACCCGAGCCCTTGCGATCGAACCAGCCGAGGAAGCCCTCGTCGGTGTTCCAGTACAGGTTGGTGTCGGGGTTGTCGCCGTCGCCGAGGCGCTTGTTGCCGCAGCGGATGATGCGGTTGTCGCAGAGCGGGACGTGCGCGGTGACGACGATCGGCTCGCCGCGCTCGACGCGCGGCGCCCACAGATCGTAGAGGCCGTCGAGCCAGTCGCGCGCGTCGTCGGCTCGCGCGACGGTGGTGCTCGCGCAGATGATCGCGATCCAGATCGCTGCCCTCATGGATCCGATCGTGGATCATCGCGCGATCGATCGGGCGATCGATCGATCGCCCTTACACGATCCTTACCGAGGGCGGCCGACCTGCAGCTGGAGCTCGACGACCTCGCCGAAGCCGCCCTTGATCGTGCGGAGCTGATCCGCGGCGACGGCGCGGCTCGTGCCCATGTCGTCGTCGTCGAGCGCGATCGGACCGGGGCACGGCCGCGAGTCGTCCTCGATCACGTGGATCCTCACGCGGCGTCCGCGCAGATCGTCCATGCCGATCACCGCGCCGTCCTTGCCGACGAAGTACGCGCGCACGGTGTAGCCGCGATCGTCGAAGTCGACCGGCTCCATGCCCTGCGCGGCGCCGGCGCAGCCGATCCACGCGCCGGTGTCGGCGTCCTCGAGGTGCGCTTCGATCTCGAGGCGCGTGCCGGGGCCGTCGGTTTCACCGGTGACGCGGATGCCGCTCACGTAGGGCGCGTCGCCGGTGAGGAGGCGCGCGCCGCCGCGCGCGGTCGTCTCGTCTCCCACCACGCTCCACGCGAGCGCGTGCGGGCCTTCCCGGCTCGCGAGATCGATCGGAAAGCTCAGCTCGCAGCCGTCGCGGCAGTCGTCGTCGCTCGCGCGGATCGGCGCGGCGCCGTCGAGCGCGATCTCGCCGCGCACCGCGCCGCGATAGCGCGCGTGCAAGACGACCGTCGTCTGTTTGGCGCCGCGTAGATCGAGATCGCCCGGGCGCGCGAGCGCGGCCTCGACGCGATCCTGCACGTCGATGCTCGCGTGGGCCGCGCCGCGGCGATCGCCGTCGTCGAACGCGACCAAGCTCAGGTCGTGACGACCGACCTTCGCCTCGTCGCTGTTCCAGCGGAGCGTGATCGCGCAGGCGGTGTCGCAGTCGAGCGGCAGCGCGCGATCGATCACCGGCGGCGTCTTCACGGCTTCGCCGTCGAGCTCGAGCTCGAGGCGGCCGACGCTGCCTTCGAGCGTCGCGTCGATCTCGATCTCACCCGGATGATCGATCACGTGCGGCGCGCTCACCGCGACGCGCGGCGCGCGGCAGGTCGGCATCACGATCGCGACGATCACGCCCAGCGCGATCGCGATCGCTGCGAGCTCGAGCCTCCGCACGCGGCGAGCATGTCACGACGTCAGGTCTTGCGCGTGTGCGGGAAGTCTCCCGCCGCGATATAGGCCAGCTCTTCCGGCGTCGACGTGCGACCGAGGGCGGCGTTGCGATGCGGATGGCGGCCGAAGCGACGGATCACGTCGCGGTGCGCTTTCGGTTGGTTCACGGCCTTCTCGTAGAGCGCTCGCAGGTGTGGCGGTGCGAGCGGGACGAGCGACTCGCTGATCGCGACGGCGCGATCTTGGAGCGCGAGGTCCTCGGAGTGGCCGAACGGCAGCGAGAGGAACATCTGCTCCCAGACCGGGAGGCCTTCGTTCTCGTGCGCGTCGAAGGCTTCCTTCGCGAGCTGTTGGGCCTTCGCGTCTTGCGCGTACGCGCGCGCGTCGTCGTAGACGCTGCGCGAGAACTGATCGAGCACGAGGATCAGCGCGAGGCGGCCTCTCGGCGTGCGGGCCCAGTCGTCGAGCTCGCCGCGGATCGCGGCCTCGAGGGTCGGGACGAAGCGCGCGCGGATCTCGTCGGTGGTGCCGCCGCGGAACCATCGCGCGATCGCATCGCGGTGCGTTTGTTCGTCGCGATCGAGGCCTTCGGGGAACCAGAAGCGCAGGACGTCTTCGGGTTGCGGGCGCATGCGCGGAGCGTACCGCTCGTGGTATCGGTGATCCATGACCACGCGCGAGGTGGCGGAGCGCTTGTACGCCTGTTTCCAGGCGCAGGACGGCGAGGGGATGGCGGCGTTGTACGCGCCGTCGGCGCGCTTCAGCGATCCGGTCTTCCCGTCGCTCGACGGCGCGGGCGTCGGCGACATGTGGCGCATGCTGGCGTCGCGCGCGAAGGACTTCTCGCTCGTCGTCGACGGGATCGAGCACGAGGGCGAGGTCGCGCGCGTGCGCTGGACCGCGCACTACCTGTTCAGCGCGACCGGGCGCGCGGTCGTGAATCGCGTGTCGTCGACGATCCGCGTGCGCGACGGCTTGATCGTCGAGCAGCGCGACGCGTTCGACTTCCGCAAGTGGGCGCGGCAGGCGTTCGGGCTCGCCGGCATGTTCCTCGGCGGGCGCGGCTTCTTCCAGCGGCGCGTGCAGGCGAAGGCGGCGGAGAACCTCGCGGCGTTCCGATCGTCTCGGTCGTAGTCGGCGTATGCTCGGTCGCCATGACCGAGCTCCAGCGCCAGGTCCACGACGTCAGCCTGCAGACGCAGGCGCACTACACGATCAAGCGACGCTTCTGGTCGTTCCTCGAGCGCATCTTCCGCGTGTACACGGCGGACGGGCAGTTGATCATGTTCGTGAAGCATCCGGTCCTGAAGCTGCGCGAAGAGTTCCAGGTCTTCGCGGACGAAGCCAAGACGCGGCCGCTGTTGTTGGTGAAGTCGCGGCAGGCGATCGCGATCAACTTCTCGTACGAGATCCTCGACACGCAGACGGGCCAAGTGCTCGGCGCGGTGCAGAAGAAGGGCCTGCGCTCGATCGTCCGCGACAAGTTCATCTTGCTCGATCCGGCCGGCGCCGAGATCGGCTACGCGGAGGAGCAGGGCGCCTCGCTGTTGCGGCGCTTCATCCCGCTCCTGACCTCGAAGCACGCGATCTTCGTCGGTGGCGCGCAGGTGGCGTACATCAAGCAGCGCTTCCGGTTCTTCACGAAGGAGTTCGACGTCTCGATGACTCCTTCGTCGGTCGATCCGCGCTTCGTCCTGGCGGTCGCGTTGTTGGCCTTGATGGCCGAAGCGCGTCGCGAGGATCGCAACTGAGCTAGTCTCGGGGGGCTTCGATGTCGAAGAACACGGTGCGCGCGTTGGTGCTGTTGCTGCTGATCGTCCTGGTGATCTGGTGGTACCGCTCGCGGCGCGCTGCCGCTCCCGATGAGCGCCTCGCGTCGCACCTCTCCGCGATCTGCGACATCGCGGAGGCGGACGTCTCCTCCCCCTCGCAAGGTGTCACCCACCTGTTCACGTACCTGGCGGACAACTCTCCCGCGATGCTCTCCGATCTCGGCGAGACGCTCGTGCTGATCGAGGGCATCCGTTCCGACGAGGATCACGACGCCCGCGCCCGGCTCGCCGCCTCGCGTCTGCAAGATCCGCTCATCGGCTGCGCCGACACCCTGCAGCGCTTCGGCGACGCCATCCAGCGCGACCCCGACGCCCGCGCCAAATTCCAACAAGGTGTCACCCGATTTTCCAGAACGCTCGAGATCTTGCTCGGCGCCTCCGGCCGGACGCTCGTGCCTGCCGATTTGGGCCGCGTCGGATTTGTAAGCCATCCGTAAGCTTTCGCCCACTCGGGTGACACCTTGCGTCCAATCGCGCATGACGTTCGCATGCGCGCACTCCTCGTCCTTCCTCTCGCTCTCGTTGCTTGCGCTGGTCGCTCGGCGCCGATCACGGTCGCGTGTCCTTCGGGATCCGACGTAGCCGATCTAGGTGCTGACAAGCCGGGCGCGATGACGCTGAACGGCACGGCGACGCTCGAGATCGCGCCGGACACGGCGGACATGCACATCACACTCGCTGCGGAGCTGCCTCGGCCGAAGCAGGCCGCGAGCTCGGTGCGTGCCAAACAACAGGCTCTGTCGAAGGCGCTCGCCGCGATCGGTCTCGCCTCCGACGACATCTCGCTATCGTATCTTTCCATCTCACCGGTCTATGACGAGCACGGGCATCTGCTCGACTACTCCGCGGCGATCACCGTGACTGCGTCGACGCACGACTTCGATCGGCTTGCGGAGATCATGGAAGCGGCCGCTAATTCGGGTGCTACTTCGACGTCGACGGACTTCCGTGTTGCCGATATGGCGACGCTTAAGAAGAAGGTGCGCGCGCAGGCGCTCGCCGCGCTCAAGGACAAGGCGGATCAGATGTCATCGTCGCTCGGCATCAAGCTCGGCCGGATTCGAGCCGTCGCCGAGAACCAAGGCGGCGACGGCTGGGCGTGGAACGGCTCCGTCACTGTCTCCAACAGCGTCGACTTCGCCCCGAGGGCGCCCACGGCCTCTGGCGCACGGGCCGAGGCGCAGTCGCTCACGCTGACGGTTAGCGCGACTTACGAGCTCACGTAACGCTCCCGCTCGCACGTGTCACCCGTCCGATGGGCGGACGCTAGGAGCCATGGCGGTGACGATCCAGAGCTGCGAACGTGTGGAAGGTGCGGCGGAAAGCTACCTGGCGGGAACCGGCTCGCGATTTCAGTCACGGCCGCTGGCCCGCCGAACATCGAGCGCAAGTAGAAGAACGCACCACGGAACGCGTCCACGAATGACCGGTAGAAGGCGCGGAAGGTCGCACGGAGTCGTGGCGTGGACGCGTGACAGCTGGGTGCGCGTTCCGTCTTCGGCGCAACGGGACGCTCTCGAGGATCGCGCGCGCACACCGCCGTGGCGCCGGCAGCGCGCTGCGATCGCGACGCGGCCTCGCGCTCGATATCGCGGACGAGCAATTCGTGCATCGCGGCGAGGTTGGCGGGCGTCAGACCTCGCCAGCACGGCAGCGGTGTGAGTCGCACGACATACCGCTCCGAGAACTCGGTCGAGACATTTGTGAGACCGCGGCGGCGCGCCCTCGTCTCCAGCGTTCGATCGTACCAATGACCGACCACGATCATGTCGCCGAGCAGTGCCGGTACCGCACTGGCGCCAGGCCATTCACGAGGAGACTCCACGAGGCCTTCCTTCACGCCTTGGAGCAGGAGATATCGAAGACGTGAGATCGTCGCGGCGTCGTCGAGGATGGGAATGGCCCGATGTCGACGGCCCCACAGCGGTCCGGCCCAACCGTGGAGCCTTCCCATCTCGCGTGCGACGTTTCCGTTCACGAAGCCGATGAAGGCGGCCATCCGTTCGCCGTCCTCACCTGACAACATCAGGTGTGAGTGATTCGAGAGATAGATGAAGGCGTGCAGCCTGACATCGGGATAGAGAGTCTGCGCGCGTCCCAGAATCCCAAGGATGATGTCTCGCGAGACCGCGCTCGGGCGTAACAGAAAGCGCTCCTGGATCGTGCGAATCGTAGATTCGTAGACGATCCCCGGAACGAACCAGCGGAGCGGGTGGCCCATGTTCCGGCTCTTCGCAAGTTCAGTGCCCGCGCCAATTGCGCGAGACTGCGTCGAGAACGTCCGCCATTCGGACGCTGCGTCCGGATAACGGACAACGCGTCCGCCCGTCGGACGGGTGACACGTTGTGGGATCAGTTGACGGGGATGTCGGCGAGGTTGAGGCCGCCGGGGTACCAGTACGAGGTGTACTGGCCGTAGCCGTAGACCTGGATGCCGAAGGGCATCGTGCCGCTCATCGAGTGATTGCCGGTGCCGGTGTTCGACAACGCGACACGCGCGACGCCGAAGCCGGAGCCGCCGATCGGTGTGAAGGTCGCGGACACGGGCGCGCCATCGAGCATCACCGTGGCACCCGTAGGCGCGGTCACCTGCACGAAGTTCGACGTGTAATTCGTCGGCGCGTGGAACAGATAGCTCGAGCGGTACTGATCGGTCGCGACCGCGAGCGCCATCGCCGGGTCGCCCATGCCGCCGCCGGCGTCCTGTCCCTCCATGTACTGCGCGACCAAGATCTTGTGATTTGCGGTCACGAAGAACGACTGCGCGTTACCGACGATCTCCACGTAACCACCGTCGGGGAGCGTCGTCGGCGCGCCCGATTGAGGCGGATCGTACGTGAGCGTCGTGCCGGCCGCGGTGCCGACGATGCGGATGATCTCGACCTTGCCGTTCTCGAAGCCGCTCGCCGGCAGCGACGGCGCCGCGATGATGTACTTCGTCGACAATGTCTCGACGGGGAAGATCGACTCCTCGAGGTGATCGCACGCCGCGGTGGTCTGCGGCATGTACGTACAATCGTGCGCGCCGATCACTTGGACCGGCGCATCGGCCGCGACGAGCGTGCCGGTGAGATCTCCGACGTACGCCTGGAGCTCGAGGACGTCGCCGCGATTCAGCGTGATGTTGCCGGGCACGCCGGTCTGGAACGCGGGGATGCCGGTGCCGCCCGGCGTGCTCGTCTTCGTCGTGATCGTGACGTGCGTGTTGTCGCGCGACGCGGTCACAGCCATCTCGCCGGGGTACACGTCGCCGCTGAAGAATGTCCACGCCGCCGCCGACGCGGTGACGTAGCTGCCGGTCCACGCGTTGGTCGGGATCAGCAGCGATGCGTCGTTCGTGTAGGAGAAGCCACCGCCGCTCGTGTAGTCGAGAGGGCTGAACTGATAGACGGTCACCGGTTGCGTCGAGCGCAGGTGGAACGCGCCCTTCGCCATCATCAGATCGGACTTGGTCTGCGTCGGGCCGCACTCGGCGTAGCTGCCCGGATCGTTGCAGAGCTTGAGCGCATTCCACGGCAGGATCTGTGTCTTCACGTCGCCGGGCTGCACCGTGAAGGTGATCGCCGACGACATCCCGCCGTCTTCGATCGTGATATTCGCCGGAGCTGTCGACGTGTTCGACACGGCGACGGCGAAGCCGAAGCCGTCGCCGACCTCGTTACCCGTGATCGTCGGGTAGTACTCGCAGCCGATGTAGCTCTTGCCGATCGCCGCGGGCGCGCACGGTCCGGTGCAGAGGCCGCTGCCGGCGTCGCACGTCGAACCCTGCACGGGATCGCACGTGACGTCGTCGTATCCGGTGCCGGCCGCGTTGCATACGTGCGAGACGCTCCCATTGCAGGTACCAGTGCCCGGCACGCAGAGCGTGCAGCCGAGGGTGTCACTGCACGCCTGCGGGCACGTTTCGCCGTCTTTGAAGTTGCCGTCGACGCACGTCTGCAAGACGTTGCCGTTGCAGTGCATCTGTCCGGCTGTGCACGAGCCCGCGGAGTCGGGGTCTCCAGGGTTGTGCTTCGGCGTCGAAGGTCCGCAGGCGGCGATCGCGAGAGCGCCGATGAGCGTCCAGCGGGCGGACAAAGCGTCCGCTCGTCGGACGGGTGACACGTGCGTGGCCGGTGGTCGGACGGGTGACACGTGTCGGGGGGGCATTAGTTCACCGGGATGTCCACGAGGTTGAGGCCGCCGGGGTACCAGTACGAGGTGTACTGGCCATATCCGTAGACCTGGATGCCGAACGGCATGTCGCCGGTCATCGAGTGATTGCCGGTGCCCGCGTTCGAGAGCTTCGTGCGCGCGACCGCGAAGCCGGAGCTCCCGATCGGCGTGAACGTGTCGGTCACCGCCGCGCCGTCGAGCATGACGGTCGCGCCGACCGGCGCCGTGATCTGCACGTAGTTGACCTCGTAGTTGGTCGGCGCGTGGAAGAGGTAGCTCATGCGGTACTGATCGACCGCGACCGCGATCGCCATCGCCGGGTCACCCGTGTTGCCGCCCGCGTCCTGACCTTCCATGTACTGCGACACCAGGACCTTGTGGTTCGCCGAGACGAAGAACGACTCCTTGTTGTTCTTGATCTCGACAAAGCCGCCGTTGGGCACCACCGTCGGCGCGCCCACCTGCGGAGGGTCATACGTCAATTTCGTTCCGGCCGCCGTCCCGACGATCCGCACGACCTCGACCTTGCCGTTCTCGAACCCGGCCGCCGGCACCGACGGCGCCGCGATCACGTACTTCGTCGACAGCGTCTCGACCGGGAACATCGACTCCTCGAGGTGATCGCAGTAACCGATCGTCGGCGGCACGAACGTGCAGTCGTGACCGCCGATCACCTGCACCGGCTGATCCGCCGACACGAGCGAGCCCGTGAAGTCGCCCGCATACGTCTGCAGCTCGAGCGCGTCGCCCGCGTTGAGCGTCACGTCGGTCGGGATGTTCTGCATCATCACGGGGCTCGACGGGCCGCCGGGCGTCGTCGTCTTGGAGATGATCGTGAGGTGCGTGTTGTCCTTCGACGCCGTGATCGTCATCAGACCCGGGTACACGCCGCCGCCGCTGAACGTCCACGCGGGATACGCCGCGACCACGTAGCTGCCCGTCCACGCGTTGACCGGGATCAGCAGCGACGCGTCGTTGGTGTACGAAAACGATCCTCCGGTGCCGTAGTCGAGCGGGCTGAACTGGTAGACGGTCACCGGGCGGTTCGAGCGCAGGTGGAACGCGCCCTTCGCCGCCAGGTAATCGTTCTTGTTCTGCGTGCCGCCGCACCCGCCGAAGCTGCCGTTGGCGTGGCAGAGCTTGAGATCGTTCCACGGCAGCGGCTGCGCCTTCACGTCGCCCGGTTGCACGGTGAACTTGATCGGCGCGCCGATGCCGCCGCCGTCGATGGTGACGTCGGCCGGATCCGTCGACGTGTTCGACACCGCGACCGCGAACGCGAAGTTGTCGTCGACCTCGTTGCCGGTGATCGTCGGGTAATACTCGCACCCGATGTAGCTCTTGCCGATCTGCTGCGGCGCGCACGGGCCCGTGCACAACCCGCCATCGCAGGTCTCGCCGAGGAGCGGATCGCAGTTCGTGTCCGTATAGCCGGTGCCCGACGCGTTGCACGTGTGCGCGACGCTGCCCTGGCACTCACCGACGTTCGGCGCGCACACCTGGCAGCCGAGCGACTCGACGCACGCGTACGCGCAGGTCTGGTCGTCCTTGAACTGACCGTCGACGCAGGTCTGCAGCACCATGCCTTCGCAATGCATCTGGCCGGCGGTGCACGATCCCATCGCGTCGGGTTGATCCCCCGGCGGCTGGTGATGATTGGGGCTGCACGCGACGACGAGAAGCGAAGCGAAGACGAGTGTGCGCATTAGTTCACCGGGATGTCCGCGAGATTGAGGCCGCCGGGGTACCAGTACGAGGTGTACTGGCCGTACCCGTAGACTTGGATACCAAATGGCATCGTGCCGCTCATCGAGTGATTGCCATTACCAGCGTTCGAGAGCTGCACGCGCGCGACGCCGAAGCCGGAGGTACCGATCGGCGTGAAGGTCGCCGCGACCGCCGCGCCGTCGAGCATGACCGACGCGCCCGTGGGCGCCGTGATCTGCACGTAGTTGACTTCGTAGTTGGTCGGCGCGTGGAACAGATAGCTCGAGCGGTACTGATCGGTCGCGACCGCGAGCGCCATCGCGGGGTCGCCGGTGCCGCCGCCCGCGTCCTGGCCTTCCATGAACTGCGAGACGAGGATCTTGTGGTTCGCAGACACGAAGTACGAGTTGGCGCTGCTCGGCACCTCGATGAAGCCGCCGTCGGGGATCGTCGTCGGCGCGCCTGCCTGCGGCGGATCGTACGTCAACGTCGTTCCCGGCGCGGTGCCCGTGATGCGGACGATCTGCACCTTGCCGTTCTCGAAGCCGGACGCGGGGAGCGACGGCGCGGCGATCACGTACTTGGTCGACAGCGTCTCGATCGGGAACATCGACTCCTCGAGGTGATCGCAGTAACCGATCGTCGGCGGCACGAACGTGCAGTCGTGGCCGCCGATGACTTGGACCGGCTTGTCGGCGTTCACGAGCGATCCGGTGAAGTCACCGCCGTACGTCTGGAGCTCGAGCGCGTCGCCGGCGTTCAGCGTGACGTTGCCCGGCACGCCGGCCTGCATGACCTGGCTCGACGGACCGCCCGGCGTCGTCGTCTTCGCCGTGATCGTGACGTGCGTGTTGTCGTGCGACGCGACCACCGTCATGAGACCCGGGTAGACGTCGCCGGTCGCGAAGAACGTCCACGACGGGTACGACGCGACCACGTAGCTGCCGGTCCAGGCGTTCGACGGGATCAGGAGCGACGCGTCGTTCGTGTACGAGAACGATCCACCGCTCGAGTAGTCGAGCGGGCTGAACTGGTAGACCGTGACGGGCTCGGTCGAGCGCAGGTGGAACGCGCCCTTCGGCGCGAGGTAGTCCTGCTTGTTCTGCGTGCCGCCGCAGCCGCCGACGCCGTGGCAGAGCTTGAGATCGTTCCACGGCAGCGGCTGCACGTTGACGTCGCCGGGCTGGACGGTGAACGTCATCGCGGTCGAGAGGGCGCCGCCGTCGATCGTCACCATCGCGGGTTGGGTCGACGTGTTCGACACGGCGACCGCGAACGAGAAGCTGTCGCTCACCTCGTTGCCGGTGATCGTCGGGTAGTAATCGCAGCCGATGTAGCTCTTGCCGATCGCCTGCGGCGCGCACGGTCCGGTGCAGAGGCCGCTGCCGGCGTCGCACGTCGAGCCCTGCACGGGATCGCATTCGATGTCGTCGTAGCCGGTACCGCTCTGATTGCACATGTGCGACGTGTTGCCGTTGCACGTGCCGGTGCCTGGGCTGCACAACACGCAGCCGAGAGTATCGGAGCAGGCGTTCGCGCAGACCTGGGTATCTTGATATGTCCCGCTGGCGTCACATGTTTGCAGCGTATTGCCGCTGCAGTGCTGCTGGCCGACGACGCATGCCGGCGCCCCGTCGCCGTTGTTGCCGTCTGGGTTGTTCTTGGGCTTGGTTGGTCCACACGCCGCCACCGCCGCCGCCACCAAGAAATAGAAAAAAGCTACACGAACGGTGTTGGTGCCCCTCACAGGCGCGAACAAAACCATCGTTTTGCCTCGGTGAGAAGAGGAGAAATGAACGGCGTGCGGTACTGCGGCCCGCGTCACAATCGCCGCTCGCGACGCGACCCGTAATCGTCGCTACGTTCGGAAGGTGTCACCCGAGTGTACGGGCCGGACAAAGTGTCCGGCCCGTACACTCGGGTGACACCTTCCGGGGAGGGTCAGACGTCGCCGCTCTTCGGGAGCCCGTACGTGGCGATCGACATCTTCGCGACGCGCGCTTCGTCGGCGATGCGCGCCGCGTCGGTTCGCCAGTAGAGCTGGCCGGTCGGCGCGAACATGCGCATCTGGCCGCCTTGCGCGAACGTCAACAGGTTGCCGTCGCGGCGCACGATCATCGCGCTCTCCATGAGCGGCGTCTCGTGGCTGCGGCCGTCGACGATCAGCGTGGCCGAACGCCCGTCCGGCGTGATCTTCCAGATCGCCGGGAGCTCCTTGCCCGACAACACGAACACGGTGCCGTCCGGCGCGACGCCGAGATCCACGTACCAGCCCTGCGGCAGCGAGCACCGCCAGCGCACCTTGCCGTCGCGCTCGATGCACGCGATGTGCGGGCCGCTCGTCAGGTACACGCGCTGATCCCAGCCGATCACGATCTTCGCGCGATACACCTGCGTCGTGTAGTCCGGCAGGCGATCGACCATCGGCGCCATGCCCTCGTCCTCGAGATCGTCGCCGAACGCGTAGAGCTTCTCCTGCTTCTTGCCGAACAAGCCGCGCCGCGCCGGCCACGTCGGCAGCCCTTGCCCGTCCGGCGCGCAGCGCACGAGCCGCCGCTCCTTCATCATGAGGAACGTGCCGTCGGCGTCACCGGCGAGCGACTGCGCGCCGTTGAGATCCATGAAGTGGCGCCCGAGCTTCTCCGGCTGCTGCCCGCCGAGCCGCCCGAGATCGCGCCCGTCGTTCATCGCGAGCTTCACCGCGCTCACGCGATCGCCCGCCCACACGACGACGCCGTCGTTCGTGATCGTGATCCCCGCGTCCTCGTGCCGGCCCATCGGCAGGTTCGGCCGCGACCACCGCGTGCGCAGCTCCGAGTCGAGGCCCGCCGCGCGCAGCTGCGAGAACTTCGACTGATCCGTGCACAAGACGTAGACGCCGCCCTCCGCGTCGCCGCACGCCGCGATCACGTCGCCCCACATCGGCGGGAAATATTGATTGCGGAGCGCGTGATCGATCCGCAGCAGGAACCCGCGCCCGATCGGCGTGCGCCGCTCGAGCGGCCGCGCGATCGCGTCCTCGTTCTCGCCGATGAAGTGCGAGACGCCGGGCAGGAGCGCGCTCATGTTGGTCGGCACCTGCCGCCCGCCGAGCTTGTGACCGCACGACGGACAGAACGCCTGCCCGACGCACGCGGCCTCGAGCACCTCGCCCGGGAGCGATTGCGTGCACCCGGGGCACGACGCCGGCCGATGCGCCGCGAACTGGAACGATCCGGTCGTGCGCTCGAGCTTGCCGTCGGCGGGCAAGGTCTCGATCTTCGACAACAGCGGCTCGAGCACCTCGCGCCACTTCTCGGGCGGGAGGCTGAGCTGCGTCGAGCACACCGGGCAGATGCACGACTCGACGACCGCGTCGATCGGGAACGCGGATCGACACGACGCGCACGCCGTCGTGACGAGCACGGTGACGTAGTCGAATCGAGCGAGGCGTCCCGTCCCCGTCGCCCCTGACAACCCCGACACCGGCGTGTGCGAAGGACTGGTTGGCATCCCCGGTCCGCTCAGTATACGCGCTTCCGGCGCCCGGCGACCTTCCACCACCGTCCGGAAACATGATCGACACGCAGGCGCGCCCTCTCACGGACGACGGACGACGGACGACGGACGACGGTCTTCACCAGACGCTGCATGCGTTGCCCGGGTTCATCGGCGTGCCCGACTTGCACGTGAACGCCGCGCCGAAGCCGGGCTGATCGACGATCACGCCGTTGACGCGCCACATCGGAGGAGAGTGAGGATCGGTGTGGGCCCGGCTCTCGAGCTGCTCGGGGGCGGTCTTCATGCACCACGACTGCGCGTAGGCGAGGAAGTAGAGCTGATCGTCGCTGTAGCCGGCGACCTTCGCCGGCGGCGGCGTCTGCTGCTGCCCGCGCCACGCCTGGTACGCGAGGAAGCCGAGCTTCACGCCGCCGATGTCGGCGATGTTCTCGCCCGACGTGAGCTTGCCGTTCAGGTGGACGCCCGGGACCGCCTCGTACCGCGAGTACTGATCCTGCACGCACTTGGTCGCGCTCTTGAACTTCGCCGACGTCGCCTTCGACCACCAGTCGCGCAGGTTGCCGTCGCCGTCGAACTGCGAGCCCTCGTCGTCGAAGCCGTGCGTCATCTCGTGGCCGATCGTGCCGCCGCCGGTCGATCCGAAATTCACGGCCGGGTGGAAGGTCGCGCCGAAGAACGGCGCCTGCAGCTGCCCGGCGGGCAGCGCGATCTCGTTCAAGCTCGGCTCGTAGTACGCGTTGACCGTCGGCGGGGTCATCTCCCACTCGTTCTTGTCGACCGGCTTGCCGATCTTCTTCATCTCACGCTGGGTCTCGGCCGCGATCGCGAGCGCGACGTTGGTCGCGTAGCTGGTCCGCGTCACCGGGAAGTCATAGGTCCGCCACTTGTCGGGGTAGCCGACCAGCTTCGCCATCTTCTCGAGCTTCGCCTTTGCGGCGGTGCGCGTGCCGTCGTCCATCCACGGCAGCGTGTCGAGCTCGGCGCGCATCGCCGCGCGCACGCTCTCGACCAGATCGATCGCCATCTGCTTCGACGGTCCGCCGAACTTCTTCGCGACGTACGGCTGGCCGAGCAGCTCGCCGAGATCCTGATCGGTGCGGCGCACGCAGCGGCGCCAGCGCGGCTCGAGCTCCTTCTGCCCGGTCAGCACCTTCTTCATCGCGAAGTCCTCGTCGACGAACGCGCGCGAGAGCAGCGGCGACGCCTGCATCAACACGTGCGCGCGCAGGTAGTGCTGGAGCCCGGCGATCTTCTGCTTGCGCAGGATCTTCTCGACGCCGGTGAAGTACTTCGGATCGTTCACGGTCACCGCGGTGACGTCCGCGATCCCCATCGCCTCGAAGTACTCGTCCCACGGGAAGCCCGGCGCGGCCTTCTTCAGGCCGGCGCGCTCGACGCGGTGATAGACCGCGTGCGGATCGCGACGCTTGACCTTGTCCTGCGCGATCGTCGCGAGCGCGGTCTCGATCTGCATGACGTCGTTGGCGGCGGCGATCGCGTCCTTGTGCGACGCGCCGCCGAGCTCGAGCACGCGGACGACGTGATCGAAGTACGCCTTGCGCACGTCCTCGAGGTTGCCCTCGCTCTTCAGGTAGTAGTCGCGATCGGGCATGCCGAGCCCGCCTTGATCGAAGCCGGCGATCTCCTGGGTCGCGTCGGCGAAGTCCTGGGTCGCTTCGATCCGGAAGAAGCTCGGGATCGACAGCATGTGCAGGTGCTCGATCACGTGCGCGACGTCCTTCGCGTCCTTGATCTGATCGATCGAGTCGAGCAGCGGCTGCACCGGCGCGAGGCCCGCCTGCTCGACCGCCCCCTCGTCCATGCAGGCCGCGTAGTAGTCGCCGATCTTCGTCAAGAGCGCGTCGCCGTGCGCGTCCTTCGCGGCGGCCTCGAGCAGCGCGTGCAGCGTCTCTTCCTGCTCGTGATCGACGATCGACAGCGCGCCCCACTGCGATCGATCGGCGGGGATCTCGGCGGTCTTCGTGAAGCCGCCGCACGCGTAGGCGAAGAAGTCGTTGCACGGATCGGCGGTCGTATCGATCCACTCCGGGACGATGCCGCTCTCGGCGAGCGTCATCTCGTGCGGCGCCGCGTGCGCCGGCGGCGTGTCGATCGGTTTGGCGAGCGGGGATTCGGCCGCGTCGGGCGGCGTCGCGGGAGCGGGCGGGGGCTTCTTCGTCGAGCCGGAGCAGGCCGCGATCGACAGCGACACGACAACGAGGCGCAGGCGCATGGAGGCGGGGAACCTACCAAGAAAGGGGCTTCGTGCCAGCTTGTACCGTGGTACATAAATACCATGGTCCCGAAACATGGCGATCCGCTCATCGTCGAGCGCGTCCAGACGGGCGTCCGCCTGGAGAAGCGGCTGCTCAAGGTCCTGAAGGCGCTCGCCGAGTACCACGACCTCACGCTCGGCGATCTGCTCGAGGGCATCGTGCTGCACGCGTTCGACGGCAAGTCGCCGTTCGATCGCGAGTCGATGAAGCGCATCGCGGAGCTGAAGAAGATCTACGGCCTGCAGCTCGACGCGAGCGCGAGCCACAAGCTGCGCGAGGCGCCGCCGTGACGGACACCGAGCTGCTCGACGGCTTCCGGCGCGGGAACCTGCCGGCCTTCCGCCACGTCGATCACGTGCGCGTCGCGTGGCTCTACATCCTCCGCGGCGAGCAGCACCGCTTCGCGACAGACCTGCAGCGCTTCGCGGCGGCGCACGGCGCGTCCGCCAAGTACGACGAGGCGATCACGCGCGCCTGGTTGGAAAGAATCGAGGCGCGCCCCCCGGCGGCCTCGTGGCCCGAGTTCGCAGAGGCGAACCCGGACCTGATGCGGTTCACGCGCTAGGACGCGAGCGATCGCCGACGAGATCGAGCAGCACGTGCAGGTTCGGCACCTTCGACGTCGGCACCGTCGCCGCCGGCAGCCGCTTGCCGCGGCGGCGGAACGCGATCTGGAGCGCCGAGACGTCGATGCGCTCGAGCTCGCCCATCGGCACCGACTTGTTCTTGATCGCGATCTCGTCGGCGCGCACGCGCACCGGCCCGAACTCGACCGCGCCGGCGCGCGCGAGCTCGCCGCGCGCGACCGCGAGCAAGCGCGGCTCGACGCGCGCGCGGATCTGCTCGTACGCCGGCAGCCACGACTTGTCCCACTTCTTCAAGACGATCGTGCGATCACCCGCGCGCAGCGTGACGTAGACCTGCGCCGCGTCGTAGGGCAGCGCGGTGTGCTCCGCGTTGGCGGCGGTGCGGATCGCCGCGGTCGTGATCGCGCCGACGACGCCGCCGCCGGCGACGTGCGCGCCGCGCAGATCCCACGTCTTGAGCTGGATCGCGTCGATCTGATCGTAGCGGAGCGAGGTCGTGTGCCCGCGATCGTGCTCGACGATGCCCTCTTCGTGGATCGTGATGCGCCGCGCGTGCGCGCGCTTGCGGACGAGCGCCGCGACGCCGAGCGCGATCGCGGCGAGCGGCCCGGCGATCACCCACGCGGGCCCGCGCATCTCGGAGTCGAAGCTCGCGACCAGCACGAGCCCCGCGAACAGGCCGCCCGCGACGGCGAACGCGAGGAACAGGACACGTGACGCGCCCGCGGGGACGTCGAGGACGGGAGGGCTCCAGGGGTCGTTCATGCGCCGGGCATTCAGCAGAATACGTGCCACCGGCGCGCGCTACTGGATCCGCGGGGATCCGCGCGCGCGACGTGGACCGTGGCTGGACCAACGTGTTGCAGCGCGTGCTGCATGCACCTATTCGCCGGCGGATCGGCTCGCCAGCGCGGCGATCAATCCGAGCGCGCTCACGCCGGCGCAGACGATCGCCCACGGGCCGAGCCAGCGCTGGTTGATCATCGCGCCACCGGTCGGAGGCGCGATCGTCATCGCGATCGACGCGAGCGACTGCGAGATGCCGAGCGCGACGCCCTGCTCGTGACGACCGACCGCCTGCGTGATGCGGCTCGTGATCGTCGGGCGGAGGATGCCGTTGCCGAACGCGGAGATCGTCGCGACGCCGACCAGCGCCGTCACGGCGTACGTGTCCGAGAGCAGCGCGTACGCGACGGCCGCCGACAGGAAGCCCGCGACGATCAGCTTCGCCTCGCCGAACTTCTTCACGAGCCGGCCGATCAGGCCGCCCTGCAAGATGATGCCGAGGAAGCCGGTGTACGCGAACAGGTAGCCGACCTCGGTCGGGCCCCACGCGATGCCGTCGTGGGTGTAGCGGCGCTCGGCGAACAGCGCGAAGTTCTGCGTGAAGCACGAGAACGCGAACTGGAACAGGAAGAACTGCGCGAGCAGGTTCGCGAAGCCAGGACGCTTGAAGTAGTCCGCGTACGTGTGCCAGTCGAAGACGGCGATCTTGCGCGCGGCGGGCGGCGGTGGCTCCTTCGACTCCGCTCCTTCGGGGCTCCCCTCAGGATGAACGGGTTCGCCGGGCGGCTTCTCGCGCGGCAACAAGATGTACGTGCACGCGATGCTGGTCGCCGACATCGCGGCCGCCATGAGGAACGGCGCGCCGAGGCTGATCTTCGCCATCAGGCCCGAGATCGCGGGGCCGAACATGAAGCCGATGCCGAACGCGATGCCGATGATGCCGAACGACTTCGCGCGATCTTTGGGCGCGGTGTGATCGCTGATGTACGCCTGCGCGAGCGAGAGGTTGCCCGCGGTGACGCCGTCGAGGATGCGGCCGACGAAGATGATCGGCAGCGAATTCGCGCCGGCGAGGATCAAGAAGCCGATGAACGTGCCGCCCTGGCTGATCAGGAGCAGCGGGCGGCGTCCGTGCCTGTCGCTGAGCTTGCCGATGATCGGCGACGAGATCAGCGAGCACGCCGCGTAACACGACGACAACAAAGTGGCGACCAGCGGCGACGCGCCGAACTCCTCCGCGTAGCGCGGCAGGAGCGGGATCACCATCGTCAGGCCGAGCACGTCGACCAGGACGATCAAGAAGATGGGCGCGAGGGGCGAGCGCGTGCGCACGGGCGTTCGGAGTTGAGCACGACCGCGGGCGCGGAGCATGCTCACCGCGTACTATGTTCGTGTGAGGGCGATCGCGATCGTTTCGTTGCTGGGTGCGGCGGCGTGTGGCTCGGCGAAGCCGGCGCCGACCGTGCTCGCGAACAAGCCGGCGCCGATCGATGCCGGGGCCGCGGCCGCTTCGGAAGAAGAGGTCGACGCCGCGCCCGACGAAGGCACCGGCGAAGGCGAAGGCGAAGACGTCGTGTACGAACCGACCTGCGACTCGGGCGAGTCGCAGACCGTGATCGTCGCGGGCAAGGACTCGCCGGCGCACATCGAGACGTGCACGACCGGCGAGCAGCAGGCCAGCCAGACCGACCCGGGCCTCGTCTACAAGGATCGCGTCGCGACGCTCGTGATCGAACCGCCCGGCGTCGATCCGGTCTCGCACGAGCTCGCGACGTGGCAGGACGGCTGGGAAGACGGCCAGTCGTACTCGCTGGTCGGCGTCTTGAAGTCGCGCGGCCGCGGCGACGGCGTCCTCTTGATCGAGTCGTCGAGCTACGGGCCCGCCGACGGGTTGAACGGCGTGAGCGCGGGGCTGAGCGTGATGGCGTTCGCCAACGGCGAGTGGCAAGAGGTCCACACGATGAGCGCGGCCGTGATCGAGGTGAGCATGTCGAAGGACGGGCGCGTCGCGACGGTCGACACCTGCGATCCGCCGGCGAAGGGCACCGGCACCGGCTGCGACAACTTGACGACGCCCGGAGGCTACGACGGCGACGGCCGCACGTTCGAGCTGCGCTGGGAAGGCGGCCGCGTGAAGCAGCGCGACGTCACCGCGAAGCCGTGAAGCTCGATCTCGATCGATCGATGAGGGCGCGCGTGATCGCGCGGCGTCCGATGCGCTACGCGCGCGGCGCGGACGCGTCGATCGATCGTCCCGCGCACGTGCGCGCGGCGTCGGCCTTGGTGTGGGTCGGCGCGCGCTTGTGCGTCGTGCAGGACGACGCGTCGTTCCTCGGGGTGGTGGATCCGAGCTCCGGGCTGGTCGATGACGTGCCGTTCGCGGCCGGCCCCGGCGGCGCGCGCACGTTCGACGTCGCGCGCGGCAACAAGCGCGACAAGCCGGATCTCGAGGCGGCGTTCGCGCTCGACGACGTGTTGATCGCGATCGGATCGGGCGGACCGATCGACGCGCGGCAGGTGATCGTGACGTGGCGACCCGGCGAGGATCCGCGCATGCTCGCGCGGCCGCGCCTGTTCGCGGCGCTCGCGCGCGCGATCGTGGGCGGCGATCAATCGCTGAACCTCGAGGGCGCGACGCGCGTGCGCGACGAGGTCTGGATCGCGAATCGCGGCGGCGATCGCGGCTCGGCGGACGCGATCGCGCGCTGGCCTCGATCCGTCTTCGATCAGATCCTCGCCGACGAGACGTTCGCGCCGCCCGCGCCCTCGGTCGAGACGATCGAGCTCGGCGCGATCGACGGCGTGCCGCTCCACCTGACCGAGATCCGGACCTATCGCGATCGCGTCTGGTTCACCGCCGCCGCCGAAGCGACCGACAGCTTCTACGACGACGGCGCCAACCGCGGCTCCGCGATCGGCACGCTCGATCGCGGCTACGCGATCCTCGAAGACACCCGCGAGAAGATCGAAGGCCTCGCGGTCTCGGCGCAGATCTTCGCGTGCATCGACGCCGACGATCCCTCCGTGCCCGCCGCGCTGCTCGAGCTACAGCTCGATGTGTAGCCGCACGCCGCCGACGAGCACCGGGCCGCGGTCGACGTTGTAGCCGGGGTGCACGACGTACTGCACGTCGATCGCGGGGGACACGCCGCGGTACGCGCGCGCCGTGTAGTACGCCTCCGCGATCGTCTCGCGGCCGTAGCGGAGCGCGCCGTCGCCGAGCAGGAAGCCCGCTTGCCCGAGCGCGAGGTAGTCGCGATGGCCTTCCGACAGGCCGTTCGAGATGATCACCGCGCCCGCGCGATCGTCGTCGCGCGACCAGCGCGCGCCGTCGGTGGCGGCGCCGAGCTCGATCGTGTCGTCGACCTCGGTGTACGCGAACGATTCGTTGTCGCCGTCGTTCCAGCCGACGCGGGCGAACGCGCGCGCGCCGTCGGCGATCTCCTGCTCGACGTTCGCGCCGAAGCCGAGCTTGGTCCGCCCCTCGGCGCGCGTGTCCTCGATCGCGACGTGCATCGCGTTGGCGTCGGCGTAGCGGCCCATGCGCGCGTGGTTCCAGAACGCGAGGCCGCGATACACGCCCGGCCTTCCCGACACCGACCCGCGCACCTCGATCTCGAGCTGCTCGCCGCGCGCGTCGGCGAGGTCGTAGTCGTAGTCGATGCCGTTGGCGACGGTCGGCATCAGCATCTCGCCGAAACGCGCGCCCCAGCGCGGCTCCTGATACTCGATCTGCGCCCCGAGCGTGTAGCCGCGGGTGTCGGCGGCGTAGTCGTACGCGCCGTCGTTGTCGGCGGTCCAGTTCATGAACTGCAGGTGCGAGTCACTGCCGGCGCTGTTGAGATCGAACGTATCGACCGTCGACAGCTTGCCCGCGCGGAGCTCGATCCGCTTCTCGGGCACGCGCGCGAACGCGCGCATCGGCCCGCGCTCCACACCGATCGTATCGGCCGACAACGGGATGATCTGCACGACGATCGCGCGCGCGACGTACGGCGCGCGGCCGAGCGTCGGGTTGCGCACGACGTCGATGTTGGTGAACCCCGCGAGCCCGAGCGCGCTCGACAGCCCGTCGCCGCCCGCGCTCTCCAGGTCGATCAAGACCTCGGTCGTGTCGGTCACCGCCACGCCGCCGTAGATCGTGGCGACCTCGGACATCTTGCCTTCGCGCCCGTGGTGCAGCGAGTGCTCGCCCTCGTACGGCGACGTGAACCGATCGTGCGCCTGCGCGATCACGTTGAGCTGCCCCGAGAGCCACCAGCGCGCGTCGGGGTGGGGGAGCAAGTACGCGTCGTCGTCGGCGCGCGCGACGCTCGGCAGCACGAGGCAAAGCCCCAACAGGTACGACTTCACCGGCGCATCGTGACGGAATCGCGCGCGGCTCGCCACTCAACGAGCATGCGCACCGCCGTCCTGCTCGCGCTCCTGTCCGCTTGCGTCGATCGCACGATCGCCGAGCTGCCGCCGCAGACCCAAGGTCAAGCGACCAAGTACATCCCGGTCTCGACCGACATCGACATCTTGTTCGTGATCGACGACTCGCCGTCGACCGCCGACAAACAGAAGGTCTTCGAGAAGAACTTCACCAACTTCGTCGCGGCGCTCGACGCGTTCCCCGGTGGACGACCGAACATGCACATCGGCGTGATCTCGACGTCGGTCGATCTCGGCTCCGGCGATTGGGGCACCGGCTGCGCGCATCCGTCGCCGTTCGACGGCCGCCTGCAGAACGCGGCGAAGATCACCGGCTGCACGCCGCCCTCCGGCAAGTGGATCGAGGACGTCGCGCTGCCCGACGGCACGCGCCAGACCAACTACACCGGCGCGCTCGACTCGACGCTCGCGTGCATCGCGGATCTCGGCTCGAGCGGCTGCGGCTTCGAGGCGCCGCTCCAGGCGATCGAGCACGCGCTCGACGGCTCGCACCCGGAGAACGCCGGCTTCCTGCGCCCCGGCGCGTACCTCGCGGTGATCGTGCTCACCGACGAGGATGACTGCTCGGTGAAGGACAAGACGCTCTTCACGCTCGACTCGACCAAGTACCGCAGCGACGACTTCCGCTGCCAACCGATGTTCGCGTACCAGTGCGATCAACCGATCTCCGCGACCGACGCGAAGACGTACACCGGCTGCCACCAGCGAACCGACTCGTACCTCGAGACGACCCAACATTATTACGACGTGCTCTCGAAGCTGAAGGCGCAGGGGCAGGTCGTAGTCGCGGTGCTCGGCGGCCCGGCGTCGACGACGATCAAGACCGGCGCGATCACGATGCCGCCGGCGCCGTTCCACCAAGACCTCGCGCTCCTGCCGTCGTGCGACGCGACGATCAACGGCAACTACGCGTTCGGTCGCCCCGCGATCCGCTTGAACGACTTCGTCACGTCGTTCGGCGATCACGGCCTGTTCCGCACGATCTGCCAGGGCGACTACAGCCAGACGTTGCGCGACATCGGCGATCTCTTGTTCGAGTCGGTGAGCCCGTGCCTGGCCGGCGACGTCGCGGCCGACGACATCGATCCGACGACGCCGGGGCTGCAGCTCGACTGCACGGTCACCGACGTCGTCAACCTCAACACGTCGGAGCAGCACGAGACGATCATCCCGCGCTGCCCGATGAAGGACGCGAGCACGCCCGACACCGCGACGCGCCCGTGTTGGTGGGTGAAGTCGGACCCGGCGGCGTGCGCGGCGCCGTCGTCGGGGATCGAGCTGCACGTCGAGCGCGCCGGCGCGCCGCCGGTCGGCGACAACGTGAAGGTGAGCTGCGCGATCAAATAGCGCAGCGCGTGCGCGCGATCCTTGCGCGAGCGAAGGCGTTGCGCGAATTCGGCGCTTCGCGCGCGATCCTCGTCGAGGAGCTGCGTCGAGGAATCGAAGTTGCAAGGTCCGCGCCCCATGGCTTCCGTCGATCTCCAGGCGCGCATCCCGAACAACGTGAACCTCGCGGGCGATCGCCGCCTGCAACGCGCGCTCGAGACGTGGCAGCCGCAGTTCGTCGCGTGGTGGCGCGAGATGGGACCGCTCGGCTTCGACGCGACCGACGTCTACCTGCGCACCGCGGTGGACGTCGGCGCGCAGGGCTGGGCGCGCTTCGACTACGTGAAGATGCCGGAGTATCGCTGGGGCATCTTCCTCTCCGACGCGGAGAAAGATCGGCGGATCGGTTTCGGCGATCACGTCGGCGAGCCGGTCTGGCAGGACGTCCCCGGCGAGCACCGCAACGCGCTGCGCCGCTTGATCGTCACGCAGGGCGACACCGAGCCCGCGAGCGTCGAGCAGCAGCGACGGCTCGGCGCGATCTGTCCGTCGCTCTACGACTTGCGCAACCTGTTCCAGGTCAACGTCGAGGAGGGGCGTCACCTGTGGGCGATGGTCTACCTGCTCCACTCGTACTTCGGGCGCGACGGGCGCGAGGAGGCCGACGGCTTGCTCGCGCGCCGCGCGGGCTCCGCGGATCAGCCGCGCATCCTCGGCACGTTCAACGAGCCCGTCGAGGATTGGCTCGACTTCTTCATGTTCACGACCTTCACGGATCGCGACGGCAAGTTCCAGCTCTTGGCGCTCGCGGAGAGCGCGTTCGATCCGCTGTCGCGCAGCTGTCGCTTCATGCTGACCGAGGAGGCGCATCACCTGTTCGTCGGCGAGACCGGGATCGATCGCATCGTGCGGCGATCGGCGGAGCTCAGCGCGCGCGATCCGAACGGCGAGGCGTCGGCGGGCGGCGGGATCGATCTGCCGGTCCTACAGCGATACTTGAACCTCTGGTTCTCGCGCTGCCTCGATCTCTTCGGCGGTGAGGTCTCGGCGAACGCCGCGGCGTACTTCGCGTCGGGCTTGAAGGGACGGCCGCACGAGGATCGCTTCGCGGATCACGTCGCGATCGAGGAGTCGCGGCGGATGCTGGTCGCCGTCGACGGCACGTTCGAGATGCGCGAGGTGCCGCGGCGCATGGCGGTCAACGAGGACGGCCGCGATCTCTACATCGCCGATTGCGAGCGCGCGGTCGGGCGCTGGAACCGCACGCTCGAGCGCGCGGGCCTGTCGTTCCGGTTGACGCTGCCGCATCGCCGCTTCCATCGCGCGATCGGCGCGTACGCCGAGGGGCACTTCACGCCCGAGGGCACGCCGATCACGCGCGACGCGTTCGAGCGGCGCGCCGCCGAGTGGCTGCCGACCGCGGCGGATCGCGCCGCGGTGCGCGCGCTGATGCAACGGCCGGTCTACGGCGCGGGCGAGATGGCGAGCTGGATCGCGCCGCCGGCGAAGGGCATCGACGGCAAGGCCGCCGACTTCGTCTACGTGCGCGTCGAGTCCTGAGTCAGGTAGCCGCGCTTCACCTGGTCGCGCTCGATCGATCGGAACAGCGCGCCGAAGTTGCCCTCGCCGAAAGAGTCGTGGCCGCGGCGCTGGATGATCTCGATGAAGATCGGGCCGATCAGGTTGTGCGTGAAGATCTGCAGCAGGTAGCCGCGATCGTCGCCGTCGATCAAGACGTTGCGCGCGCGCAGCGCCTCGCGATCCTCGGTGACGCGCGGCACGCGATCGAAGACGGTCGCGTAGTAGTCGTCGTCGATGTCGAGGAAGCGGATCGGCGTGCCGTCGAGCGCGCGCAGCGACGCGAGGATGTCGTCGGTCGTGAACGCGAGGTGCTGGATGCCGGGGCCGCCGTGCTCGTCGAGGTACTCGTTGATCTGCGACTTCGACTCGGCCGCCTCGTTGATCGGGATCGCGAAGGTGCCGCACGGCGAGCGCAGCGCGTACGAGGTGAGCCCGGTCATCACGCCGCGGATGTCGAAGTAGCGCACCTCGGTGAAGCCGAAGACGTCCTTGTAGAAGGAGGCCCACCGCTCCATCGTGCCGGCGTAGACGTTGTTGGTCAGGTGATCGATCGCGACGAAGCCTTTGTCCGGAACTCGGACGGGTCGCTCGTGCGGGACGAAGCCGAGCGCGCGCCGATCACCGTCTCGCCCGGGGCGCACGAAGTAGATCAGCGACTCGCCGATGCCGTGGATCGCGGGGAGATCGAGCAGACCCTGCGCGGGCTTCGCGCCCCGATCGATCGCGATCTGCGGCGACGCCGCGTACCAGCCCATCGCGTTGATCGTCGGGCCGCGGCGGGTCGGCTCGCGATCGAGCAGGAAGGTCATCTCGCGCTGCTCGTAGAGATCGATCGCGCGGGTCGCGTGGCGCATCGTGCGCGAGAAGCCGAACGCGATCAGCAGATCGTGGAGCTGGTCGGGGCGCGGGCCGGCCAGCTCGACGAACGCGATGCCTTGCACGCCGACGGGGTTCACGGCTGCCTCCAGCTCTTCCAGTAGTCGGGGAGCTCGAGCGCCTCGCCGGCTTCGCTCGGCCGCAGCGGACGGCGCGTGTCGATCATGATCGCGATCTCCTCGGTGCGGGTCGACTGCGCGGCGCGCGCGTCGGCGCCGGGCTGCGGCCCGTGGTGGATGCCCTGCGGGTGGAACGTGATCATCCCGGCGCTGATGCCCTGGCGCGAGAAGAACTGCCCCGCGTGATAGAAGAGCACCTCGTCGTAGTCGATGTTCGAGTGGAAGAACGGCACGCGCTGCGCGCGCGGGTCGCCGGTCTCGAGCGGGCGCGGCGCGAAGGTCGCGATCACGACGCCGGGCGCGACGAACGTCGCGTGTGCGGTCGGCGGCAGGTGATAGCGCTCGCTCGACACCGGGCGGATGTCGCGCACGTTCAGCTGCCAGACCGTGAGCGTGCCCTTCCAGCCGACGACGTCGAGCGGCGCGTACGGATAGAAGACGCGCGTGATCGCGCCCTCGCGCTGGATGCGCAGCTCGTACTCACCGGCGGCATCGGGCGCGAGGCTCGTCCCTTCGCCGGGCGACGGCACGCGCACGACCGCGGGATCGAAGAGCGCGTGCTGGCCGAGCAGGCCGCGATCGGGCAGCGCGACCTCGCCCGCGCAGCTCACGATCAACGCGCGGGTCGGCGTGGTCGGCGCGAACCGCTGCGTCGTGCCGCGCGGGATCACCAGGTAGTCGCCGGGCTCGTACGCGAGGTGGCCGAAGTCGGTCTCGAGCCGGCCCTTACCCTCGTGCACGAACACGACCTCGTCGGCGTCCGCGTTGCGGAACAGATACGCCATCGGCGCGTCGATCACGGCGAACCGGATCGCGCAGTCGTCGTTCGCGAGCAGCGTGGCGCCCGCCGCCCCGCGCGTGTCGTACGCGCGCGGGCGCAGCGGGCCATCGATGCGCGTCCAGCCGACCGGCGCGTGCGCGCGATAGAGGTGCGCGTAGCGGCCGGCGAAGCCGCCGCGGGCGTACTCCTCCTCGACGGTGCCGTCGGGCACGCCGACGTGGGCTTGCAGCGCGACCGGGCCGCGCACGTAGGGGATGTCCATGCCGTGCATCGTGGCGAGCACGCGCCTCACGAGAAAAGCACTATCTTTGGTCGGTCATGGTGCATGCTGTGCACCATGACGATCACGCTGGAGCAGGCGCGCGCGCTCGACGCGGTCGATCGCCACGGCACCTTCGCGGCGGCGGCCGCGGCGCTGCGCAAGGGCCACACGTCGATCCTGTACCTGGTCCGCACGCTCGAGGACGCGACCGATCTGAAGCTGCTCGATCGGTCCGGCTACCGGACGAAGCTGACCGCCGCCGGCCGGCGCGTCGTCGAAGAGTGCCGCCAGCTCCTCGCGGCGGAGGCGTCCGCGAACGCGGTCGTCGCGGAATTGCGCGGCGGCTGGGAGCCGGAGATCAAGGTCGTCGTCGACGGCGTGGTGCCGATCGATCCGCTCCTGCGCGCGGTCGGTGCGCTCGCCGCGGAGCGCGCGCCGACCCGGATCGACGTCCGCGCCGACTTCCTCGGCGGCGTCGAGGAGACCTTCGAGCGCGAGCGCGCGGATCTGATGATCGCGGTCGTGCCGCCGCGCGTGAAGCTCGACGCGACGCCGCTCGCGCCGATCCACGCGTCGCTGGTCGTGCACACCTCGCACGCGCTCGGCGCGCCGATCCGCTTCCGTGCCAAAGACCTCGCGCGCCACGTGCTCCTCACCGTGCGCGGCTCCGATCCGCGGCTCGCGCTGCCGACCGCGGGCCTCGATCAACGATCGACCGTGCACCTGAACGACTTCGCGTCGAAGAAGGCCGCGATCCTCGCGCGCCTCGGCTTCGGCTGGCTCCCCGATCATCTGACCTTGCGCGAGCGCGTGCGCGGCATCTTGAAGATCATCCGCTGGACCGGTGCGTCGACGCACACGTTCCACCCGCGCCTCTACCGCCGCGCCGGCAGCCCGCTCGGCCGCGCCGCCTCACGGCTGATTGCGACGCTCGACACACGCGACCGCGCGGTTTCGCGGTACAACGCGCGGTCATGAGGGGAACCACTGCATCGATCTTGTTCGGCTGCGCGCTCGCCGCGTGCGGCGGCTCGAGCTCCACGCCCGATGCGCCGGGCGGCACCGTCGACGCGCCGGCCGGCACCGTCGACGCGCCCGTCAACACGCCCGACGCGGGAGGCCCCTTCGACTGCGAAGGCAAGCCGCTTCCGACCCAAGCGCCCGGCACGATCACGGTCGGCGGCGTGACGGAGTCGATCACGCTGTCGGGTCGCACGCCGGTGCAAGGCACGATGGTGAGCGCGTTCAAGAACGGCGGCTCGAACCCGCTCGTGACCGCGACCTCCGACGCGAACGGCGCGTACACGCTCGACGCGTCGACCGGCGGCGCGCCGATCGACGGCTACGTGCTCGGCCATCGCGGCCAGGCCGGCAACATCAACTACATCGACACGTACCTCTATCCGCCCGCGCCGCTGGCCGGCAACACCGACAAGGGCGAGATCCTGCTCTTGTCGTCGGGCAGCGGCGGGACGTTCTCGACCTTGCAGTCGTTCGCGGGCGCGACGCAGACGGGAGGCAAGGGCTTCGTCGCGGTGATCATCGCCGACTGCAACCAGATGCCGATCGCCGGCGCGAAGGTGACGACCACGCCCGGCGGCGACGTTCGCTACAACGGATCGAGCGGGCTGCCCGACTCGGGCGCGAACGAGACGCAGCCCGACGGCATCGCGTACGTCTTCAACCTGACGCCGGGCACCGTCACGGTCGGCGCGACCGTCACCGGTCACACGATGCGCGCGCACGACATCGACGTGCGCGCCGACGTGATCACGACGACCGTCGTCCAACCGTGATCACTTCACGGTAGCCGCGATCTCGGTCGTGTCGGCGCCTTGGCCGATGCGGCCGAGCACGAGCCGCTTGCCCGCCTCGACGCGCGCGCGGGTGTCGAGCTTCTGGTGCAGCATGTCCTTGCCGCGCGCGACGTCGCGATCGAGATCGAGCGAGAGCAGCGACGTGCCGCCGCGCTGATCGATGCACAGCTTGACGCGATAGTGCGTCGCGCCCGAGCTCGCCTCGAGCACGCCGCAATCTCCGCCCGACAGCGCGAGGTCGCCGGTGAAGCTCGTCGACGTGCCGTCGGCGATCTCGACGTGCACGTCATACGTGGGCTGCGGCGCCGGCGGCGTGTCGGCCGCGGCTGGGATCGCGAACAGCAGCGAAGAGGCGAGGAGGATCGAGCGCGTCATGCGCGTTCGCATCAGCAACGCATGTGCCGCGCGCGATCGAGCGCATCCGCGGACTTCGCCGCGCGCGCCGCGCAGCGCGCGTGCCGAATCGGCATACGATGCGGCATGGCCGCGACGAAAAAGCGCAAGCCAGCCGCAAAGACGAACAAGAAGCCCGCGCGGCGCGCCGACTACGGCAAGCCGATCGACGGCTTCCTCGCCAAGCGCCCGCCGGCGCAGCGCGCGCTGCTCGAGGAGCTGCGCGCGATGATCCACGCGGCCGCGCCCGGCGTCGTCGAGACGATCAAGTGGGGCATGCCCTTCTACCTGCTCGACGGCAAACGCGTCGCCGCCACCCCCGCCTTCAAGGCCCACGTCCAGATCCTCTTCTTCGCGCCGTCGGATTCGCTGCGCGATCCGGATCAGCTCCTCGAAGGGACGAGCGCGGACGGCCGCCACCTCAAGCTCCGCGACGGCGACCCGCTGCCACGCGCGCAGGTCCGCGCGTGGCTCGCGCAGGCCGTCACTTCCAGTCGCACTGCGTGAGGCTCTTCGCCGCGTCGTCGAGCGCCTCCTTGCAGGTCGACTCGAGGTACGGGGCCGCTTCCTTGTTGTCCTTGTCCTTGGCCCACGCGTCCAACATCATGTCGGCCTGCTTCTTCAGGCCGTCGCCCTGCGCGCCGCCGATCTTGTCGCCGCACGCCTTCTCCTTCGCGATGAACTGATCGCACGCCTCGACGCCGACCTTCTTGCCACCGCCGCAGCCGGCCAACGCCGCCGCCGAAACCAGACACATCAACAGAACCTTGCGCATCGAATCCTCCTGCCGGGACGCATAGCAAGGTCGCTGCCAGGTACGTGGCGCGGCGATCCGGTGTGTTGCACGCGCGGACACCGTCACGTGTCGACACGTTTCGACACGAGGAGACGGGGTCACCCCGTCGAAGACGGGTCCTTGCCGATCCCGAAACGCTCCATCATCCGATAGAGCTGCGTGCGGTGCAGGCCGAGCGCGCGCGCGGCGGCGCTGACGTTGCCGCCGGCGGCGGCGAGCGCCTTCGTCACCTGCTCGCGCGTGATCTCCGTCGGCGGCGCGGGCGCGGGCTGCGGCGGCGCCGAGCTGCGCGATTGCGTCGTCATGCCGGGCGCGCGCTCGCGCACCGGCAAGCCCGCGCGCGCGGGCAGATCTTCGGGGCGAACCACGTCGCGGCCGGCGGCCTGCGCGGCGCCCGCCGCTTCGTGCACCGCGTGCCGCAGCTCGCGCACGTTGCCCGGCCACGGGCGCGCGCAGCACGTCTCGATCAACTTCGAGTGCGGCGCGAGCTTGCGATCGACCGAGGCGATCTCGCGCGCGACGATGCGCGGGATGTCGGCGCGCCGCGCGCGCAACGCCGGCAACACGCACGCGGGCCGCGCCATTCGATAGTAGAGATCGTCGCGGAAGCGCCGCTCGGCGACCGCGACGCGCAGATCGCGATGGGTCGCGGCGACGATCCCGACGTCGACCTTCACGCCGGCCGCGGCGCCGACGGGGATCACCTCGCGCGTCTCGAGCACGCGCAGGAGCTTCGCCTGCACCGCGGCGTCGAGCTCCGCGACCTCGTCGAGGAACAGCGTGCCGCCGTCGGCGGATTGCACGTAGCCGACCGCGTCGGTCGCGCCGCTGAACGCGCCCTTCTTCGCACCGAACAGGAGTCTCTCCGCGACGCCTTCCGGAATCGCCGCGCAGTTCACCGCGACGAACGGCCCGTTCGCGCGCGGCCCCGCGTCGTGATAGAGGCGCGCCGCGAGCTCCTTGCCGCTGCCGCTCTCGCCGTGGATGAGCAAGGTCGGCGCCGCGGCGTGACGGCGGACCTCTTCATAGATGCGCGCGAGCTCGGGTCCGACGACCGCGCCGTCTTCGTCCATCGGCGGCGTGTCGTGGCCGCGCCCGTCCTCCAACAACAACAAGACGCTGTGCCCGACGCGCAGCACGCGATCGCCCGACGCCTGCGAGTCGCCCGCGAGGCGCTCGCCGTCGAGGAACGTGCCGTTGCGGCTGCCGAGATCGCGGATCACCCATTGGCGATTGCGACGCTCGATCGACGCGTGCTGGCGCGACACGCGATCGTCGTCGAGCTCGACGCCGTCGCCGACCGCGCCGACGCGCCCGACCAGGAGCGGCGCGTCCCCGAGGACGAACGGCTTGTGGACCACGTCGGTTCCCGCGGCGACCAAGACGACCACCGGTTGGGGCGGCGGTCCCGCGACGACGCTCGACACGTCTTCGATCGTTTCTCCGCTTCGGCGCACGCCGCACCAGCCTAGCAAGATCGCAGCCTGGTTTGTGTCGACACGCCAGTGACACGTCACACCCAGGCCCGCGCGGATCTCGCGAGCTTGAATGCGATCACCCCGCGGCACGACGTCTGCAAAACGGGTCGGCCAGGAGGAAACGTCATGTCCACGGAAACCAAGAAGCTCGATCCCAAGACTGCCTGGCTCTTTGCCGGCGCCGCCGTCGTCGCCGGCATCGCCGCGTCGTTCGGTCTCAAGACCCAGAACTGGAAGGTCGTCGACGCCGTCTACACGGTGCTGTTCGGCGGGCTCGCGTTCGCGAGCACCTTCCTCACCCAGGCGAAGACGGCGAGCGTCGTCGGTCGCTTCGCCGCGGCCTCCGCGGTGTTCGCGGTGTTCCTGATCTGGTTCGTGAAGAGCGGCCTCGAGAGCGGCAACATCGGGCTCATCCCGTCGGGCGGACCGTTCGACAGCATCCTCAAGATCTTCGCGAAGGCGGGCGCCACCCCGTTCGCGATCTTCGTCGCGGCCTTCGAGTTCCTGGTCTGCGTGCTGACCTCGCTGGTCGGCGCGATCATCGGCAGCCGCATCGCGGCCGGTAAGGGCTACGGCTTGATCCCCGCGCGCAAGGCCTGATATCGGAAAGCGATGGGCGTTCCGCGTGACATCGACGAGACGCTCGCGACGACCGGAAGCGATTCCGGCGTCGTCGCCGTTTCGGACGATTCGCTCAAGAGCGGGACGATCATCGGCCGCTTCGTCGTGCTCGCGCGCGTCGGCGCGGGCGGCATGGGCGAGGTGTACAGCGCGTACGATCCCGATCTCGATCGGCGCGTCGCGATCAAGCTCTTGCGCCGCGACGTCGCGGGCGCGTCGGAGGTGGCGGAAGCGCGCTTGCGCCGCGAGGCGCGCACGATGGCGCGCATCGTCGATCGCAACCTCGTCACGGTGCACGACGTCGGCGTGCACGACGGCCGCGTGTGGGTCGCGATGGAGTTCGTCGACGGCGAGACCCTGCGCACGTGGTGCCCGGGCAAGTCGTGGAAGCAGATCCTCGGCGCCTACCTCGATGCGGGGCGCGGCCTCCTCGCCGCGCACGAGGCCGGGATCGTGCACCGCGACTTCAAGCCCGACAACGTGCTGGTCTCGAACGAAGGGCGCGTCGCGGTCACCGACTTCGGCATCGCACGCACGCCCGGATCGATCGATGCCGACGAGCCGGGCCGCATCGACGACATTCGCCTGACGTCGACCGGCGCGATCATCGGCACGCCGCGCTACATGGCGCCCGAGCAGCTCGAGGGCTCGGGCGCCGACGTGCGCAGCGATCAGTGGAGCTTCTGCGTCTCGCTGTGGGACGCGCTGTACGGCACGCATCCGTTCGCGCCGACCGGCGCGCTGTTCCCGGCGCTGCGCGAGGCGGTCTTGCGCGGCGAGCTGCGTGCCGCGCCTTCGTCGAAGGTTCCGCCGCGCGTGCGGGCCGCGCTGTCGCGTGGCCTCGCGCGCGATCCGTCGAAGCGATGGCCGTCGTTCCGCGATCTGCTGGTCGCGCTCGACGTGCTCGCGCCTTCGAAGCGTCGCATGTGGATCGCGCTCGGCGCCGCCGGCGTGATCGCGGGCGGATCGATCGCGTACGGCGCGTGGCAGGCGAACAATCGGATCACGAATACCACCGAGGCGTGCACGGGCAGCGAGGCGTTCCTCCGCGGCGTGTGGGATCCGGCGCGCGCGAAGGACGTCGAGCACGCGTTCGCCGCGACGCGCGTCTCGTTCGCGCCGCAGTCGTACACGCTCGTGCGCGATCGGATGGACACGTGGTCGAAGGAGTGGGTCGACGCGCGCACGCACGCGTGTCGCGCGACGCGCGTGTACTTCGAGGCGCCGGAGATCGTGCTCGATCAGAAGATGCGCTGCTTCGAGTCGCAGCGGCAGACCGCGCGCGCGCTGGTCGACGCGTTCGCGCAGATCACGCCCGACGAGGTCGGCAACGCCGCGTGGGCGCTGGGCGAGCTGCCGCGCGCGGATCAGTGCCAGAACCCGTCGCGGCCCGCGATGCCGGCGGATCCGCGCCGCTCCCACATGGTCGAGGACCTCGAGACCGACGCCGCGCGGGCGCGCGCGCTGATCGGCATGGGCGACTATCCGGGCGCGGTCGCCGTGCTCGGGCCCGCGTCGGTCACCGCGCAGCTCACCGGCTTCGCGCCGATCGAGGCGAGCATCGAGATGGATCTCGGACAAGCCCAGCTCGATCTGGGCTCGCTCGACTCGGCGCGCGCGCACCTCGAGCGCGCGATGCAGCTCGCCGACGAGGCCAAGGACGACGTCCTGCGCGGCGACGCCGCCCTCCAGCTCGCCAACCTCGCGTACTTCAGCTCGCGCTACGACGATGCGAACCGCTGGCTCGACATGGCCGAGGCGATCATGCATCGCAACGCGAGCGACGATCTGCTGTCGCAAGCGCTCGCGCTGCGCGGCGAGATCGAGCTCGAGCGAGGCGATCCCGCGCACGCCCTGGCGCACCTGCAGGAGGCGGCGCGCCTTGTCGAAGCGCGCCCGCTCGCGATCGACGCCGCGCAGATCTACAACGCGCTCGCGCAGGCCGAGGAGGCGAACGATCAGCCCAACCTCGCCGCGATCGATCACAAGAAGGCGGTCGAGGTCGGCGAGCAGCTCGCGGGCCCCGGCCATCCGATGACGGCGAAGCTGCTCGTCAACTACGGCGCGTTCCTGCTCAAGCACGATCAGGAAGATCTCGCGCTGCCGATGTTCCAGCGCGCGCTCGCGATCAAGACGGCGGTGCTCGGCCCCGACGATCCCTCGCTCGGCTTCGCGATCCAGAACATCGCGGTCGTGATGCGTCACAAGGGCCGATGGGCCGAGGCGGAGAAGAGCTACACGCGCTCGCTCGCGCTGTTCGAGTCGTCGCCCGAGACCGCGTACGCCGTGCCGTCCGCGCTGTACGGCCTCGCGATGGTGCGCATCCACCAAGATCGTCCCGCCGAGGCGGTCCCGTTGTTGACGCGCGCGATCGATCTGCGCGCGCACGAGCGCCAGGGCGTCGCCGACGGCGAGAACCACTTCCAGCTCGCTCGCGCCCTCTGGTCCTCCCACACCGATCGCGACGCCGCGCGCCGCCACGCGCTCACCGCCCGCGAGCTCTTCAAGGCCGCCGGCGCCGACGCGCGCATCCGCTTCGACGAGGTCGAGCGGTGGCTCGCGGAACCCGACCGCTACGTCCCGGGCCCGACCTCGCCGTTCTGATCAGTTGCGTGCGCAACTTTATGGTTGCAGGCGCAACCATCGTGTGAGATGGTGCATCCGTGTCGGCCGACGAGCTCCGCGTGCTGCTGCAGGCGTTCATCCGCCGGTTCGGCCTGCTGTCGCCCGATCGCACGCCGTGCGGCAAGGATCTGCCGACCAGCGACGCGCACGCGCTCATGCTCTTGCGCATCGCCGGCGACGACGGCCTGCCGCAGGCCGCGCTCGCCGCGCGGCTCGGCTTCGACAAGAGCACGGCGAGCCGCGTCGTCGGCCGCCTGATCGACGCCGAGCGCGCCGAGCGCGGCGGCATGACCGACGACGGACGCGAGCGTCCCGTGCGCCTGACGGCGCGCGGGGCCAAGCTCGCGCGCGAGCTCGACGACGCCAGCGGGCGCCGCTTCGCGACGCTCTTCGAGCACATCCCGCGCCGCCGCCGCGCCGAGGTCATCGAGGCCTTGCGCGATCTGGTCGGCGCGCTCGAGCACTTGGACGACGAGGAGAAAGCCCGATGACCCGCTTGCTCGCCACGCTCGCACTCTTCGCGGTCGCCTGCGATCACAGTGCCGCGACCGCGCCCAGCGCCGCGACCGCATCCAGCGGCGCGACCGCGCCGGCACCGGCCGCGTCGCTCGATCCGCGCGCGCCCGTGCCGATGACCGCGATGATGGCGGCGCACCACAAGCGGGAGATGCGCGATCACCTGCGCGTGATCCAGGAGATCACCGCCGCGCTCGCGACCGACGACTTCGACGCGATCGCGCGCAGCGCCGCGCGGATCGGCTGGTCCGAGCAGCAGGCGATGATGTGCAAGCACATGGGCGCCGGCGCGCCCGGCTTCTCCGACGTCGGCGAGCAGTTCCACCACACCGCCGACGGGATCGTCGACGCGGCGAAGCGCCACGATCACGCCGCCGTGACCACCGCGCTCGCCGCGACCGTCGACCGCTGCGTCGGTTGTCACGAGTCCTACCGCGAGGAGATCGTCGACGACGCCAAGATGGCGTCGCTCGGCGGCGGCGCGATGGGCGCGGACTGTCCGATGATGAAGAAGTGAGGAGGGCCGGCGCTCGGTCGGCCCTCGGCGCTCAGTCTTCGAGCAGCTCCTCCGCGATCGCGAGATCGACGGACGCCTCCGGCGGATCCTCCGCGCGCACCGCGTCGGCCTCGTCGGCCGCGAAGTAGGAGACGACCGCTTCGGCGGCCTTGCGGTTCATGCCGGGCGCGGCGGCGAGATCGTCGACGGTGGCGGCGCGGACCTGACGGACCGAGCCGAAGTGGCGGAGTAGTTGTTTGCGGCGCGTCGGGCCGATGCCGGGGATCGCGTCGAGCTCCGAGGTCAGCGCGACCTTGGAGCGGCGATCGCGGTGGAACGTGTTGGCGAAGCGGTGCGCTTCGTCGCGGATGCGCGCGAGCACGAACAGCTCGGCCGAGTTCGCGCGCAGCTGCACCGAGTCCTTCGCGTGCCGGAGATAGACGCGATCGGGCGCGGCGCCGCCCGCGAGCTCGCGCTCCTTCGCGAGGCCGATGATGTCGAGCGCGCGCTCGCCGTCGAGCGGGACGCCCGCGTCGGTGAGCGCGGCGATCGCGGACGCGAGCTGGCCCTTGCCGCCGTCGATCACGACCAGATCGGGCATCGCCCAGCCCGGATCATCCGATCCGGACGAGAGCGCGCGGCGAAACCGCCGGCCGAGCACCTCGTACATCGACGCGAAGTCGTCGTTCGCCGACGAGCGCACGCGGAACTTGCGGTAGAGCGCGCGCGCCGGCGTGCCGTCCACGAACGTCACCATCGACGCGACCGTCTCGGTGCCCGAGATGTGCGCGATGTCGAAGCACTCGATGCGTTTCGGCACGCGCCGCAGCGAGAGCCGCTCTTGCAGCTTCTTCAGCGCGGCTTCCTGATCTTCTTCGCGCCCGCGGCGAGAGGCGGCGGACGCCGCCGCGTTCTTGTCGGCGAGCTCGACGAGGCGCGCGCGGTTCCCGCGCTGCGGCATCGCGATCGAGACGCGGCGCCCGCGCCCCGCGGTGAGCCAATCGCCGAGCGCGGTCGGCGCGTCGATCGGCCACGACAGCATCACCTCGTCGGGGATGAACGTGCCGGTCGCGTAGTACTGCTGCACGAAGTCGGCGAGCACCTCGCCGTCGGGGCGCTCCTGCTCGCGCGCGTGGAACGCGCGGCGCCCGACCAGCTTGCCCGCGCGCACGAACAGCACGGCGACATCGACGACGTCGCCCTCGCGATACAAGCCCCACACGTCTTGATCGACGAAGTCGACCTGCACGACGTGCTGGCGCGCGAGCGTGCGCTCGACCGCGGCGATCGAGTCGCGCACCGACGCCGCCGCTTCGTAGTCCTCCGCCTCCGACTTCGCGTCCATGCGCGCGCGCAGGCGCGCGAGCAGATCGTCGTTCTTGCCCGACAGGAACATCATCACGTCGTCGACCTGCTCGCGATACGCCGCCGGCGACACCGGCATCGCGCACGGTCCGGTGCACCGCTTGATCTGGTACTGCAGGCACACGCGCCCGCGGTTCTCGAGCACGTGATCGGTGCAGGTCCGCAGCTGGAAGTGACGATTCAAGAGCCGCAGCGTCTCGCGCGCGCTCGTCGCCGAGTGGTACGGGCCCCAGTAGCGTGCGTCGTCGTCCCGGATGTTGCGCACGACCTCGACGCGCGGGAACACGCGGCGGTCCGGCTTGGTCGCGCCTTCCTCCGGCGCCTCCGGAACGATCAAGCGCAGCACGAGATACTGCTTGTCGTCGCGCAGCTTCACGTTGAAGCGCGGGTGATGCTGCTTGATCAGGTGGTTCTCGAGCAGCAGCGCTTCCTTCTCCGACGGGACGACGATCGTCTCGACGTCGTCGGCCGCGCGCGCCAAGAAGCCCGCGGCGACGAACAAGCGCTCGTCGCCGCCGCGGAAGTATTGCCGCACGCGCGCGCGCAGCGAGATCGCCTTGCCGACGTAGATGACCTCGCCGGTCGCGTCCTTGAAGAGGTACACGCCCGGATCGACGGGGATGCGATCCAGGACCTCGTCGGTGATCGGCACCGTCAGCCCCCGGCGATGTGGACGCAGTCCTTGAAGGTGACCAGCACCATGATCACCGCCAGGATCAGGATCCCCACCATGTGCACGGTCGCCTCGACGCGCGGGTTCGGACGCCGGCGCGTCGCCATCTCGTAGCCGAGGAAGACGAGCCGGCCGCCGTCGAGCGCCGGCAGCGGCAACAGGTTGAAGAGGCCGAGGTAGACGTTGAGCATCATCATCAGCTCGAAGACGTCGACCCAGCCGAGCACGAACGCGTCCTTGACCATCTCCGCCATGCCGCCGGGGCCCGCGACGTACGCCTTCGCGTGGCCGAAGATGATCTGATAGAAGCCGCTCAAGATCTCGCCGGTCTTGTCGACGGGATATCGGAACGCCGCGGTGACGACGCCGACCGGCCCGACGTGCGCTCGGTCCGCTTGCTGATCGAGGTGGACGCCGAGGCGATACGCCATGATGTCCTTGGTGTCGTCGAACTTCGGCTGCACCTTCACGTCGAGCGGCGTACCGTCGCGGAGGATCGAGAGCGTCACCGGCTCGCCGAGCGTGTCCTTGGCCGGCGGATGCGCGGGATCGACCGGGTGCTGCGACGCCTTGAGCGTCTCCTGCAGGCTGACCGACTCGTCGTTCGGTCCGTTCCACCAGATCTTGGTGCCGTTGAGCGCGAGGATGCGATCGTGCGGCTCGAGGACCTGCTTCGCGGCGTAGCCGTCGTCGATCGAGTGGACGCCGTAGTAGACCTCGCGCTGCGAGATGCCGGCGAACGTGAAGAGGACGAGCGCGAGCACGACCGCGGTCAGGTAGTTGGTCGCGGGCCCGGCGAAGATCGTGACGAAGCGCTGCCACGCGGGGCGGTTCGGATAGGCCGAGTGATCGTCGGGATCGACCTCCTCGACGATGTTCATGCCCTTGATCTCGACGAACCCGCCGAACGGGATCGGCGCGATCTGGAAGAAGGTGCCGGTCTTCTTCGAGCGCCAGCCGGTCAGCGCGGGGCCGAAGCCGATCGAGAAGCGCTCGACGCGCATCTTGCACCAGCGCGCGACGAAGTAATGACCTGCCTCGTGGACGACGATGAGCAGGCCGATCGCCAAGATCGCGCCGATCCAATACACGCGCTCACTATAGCAGCGCGCCCCGGCGGATGCCGTCGACTAGATGCGGCGCTCGACGTCGTCGCGGCGCGCGGGCGCGAGCAGATCGCGCAGGCGGAAGCGCGGCTCTTTCGGAGCCGGCGCGCCGGTCAGCTCTTGCACGTCGACGCGGAGGCCGAGCGCGGCGAGCTTGCGCGACATGCGGCGGAGCAGCGACGGGCCGTTGCCGCGCAGGCCGCTGCAGGCGCCGAGCACGCGGACGCGATGCGCGACCGCGAAGCGCTGGCGAACGATCACGGCGTCGACCTCGTCGCGCGTGACCTGCTCGTGCGCGCGATGGAACGTCGCCAGCGGCGACATCGCGGCGTGCGCCGAGAGCACCCACAGCGTGCGGCCCTGGGCGCGCGCGATGCCGGCTTCGGCGCCGCGCCCACGGAACGGCGCGTGCTGCACGCGCAGCTCGGGGACCTGGCCGCGGAGCAGCGCGAGGACCGCGTGCGAGTTGTCGCCGGAGTCCTCGTCGACGGCGAGCAGCTCGAACGAGAGGCCGAGCTCGCGCAGGTGCGCGGCGAGCCGGTGCACGGCGTTGCCGATCACGTCTTCGTCGTCGCGAAACGGCAGGACGACGGAAACATCGTAGGGCGCTCCCATTCGCGGTCGCTTGGATAGCAGACGGCGTGCCCGCGATCTCCCCATTGAAAGGGAGCGTACGGCTCGACTCTGACTCACGGAAGTAGCGAGGATGTCACGCGTTGGCCATGAGCCGGGCTCGATGGTCGAACCGCGGTGCGTAGCGTCGTCGACGGTAGCGCGAGGCGCGGGTGGGTAGCGGCGTACGCATGCGTCCGAAACTCAACGCATCCAGTGCGCGTCGATCGCGGCGCCGACCGTGGCCCAATCGAACGCCCTCCCGTTCGCCCCGAGCGAAGTCGAGGGGCGAACGAGCTCCCGATCGATCGCCGCGGCGAGGGTCCGCGGATCGCCCGGCGGGACCCGCGTGACGCCCGGCAGATCGACCAGCCCGCCGGTCGCGCTCGCGACGACCGGCACCCCCGCCGCGAGCGCCTCCATCGCGATCATCGGCGTGCCCTCGGTGCGTCCGTCGATCTCGATCGACGGGACCACGACGATCGCGGCGGTGCGCAACAGCTCGTCGCGCGCGCGCGCGTCCAGCGCGCCGGCGAAGCGCACGTTCGGCGGCGCGTCGCGCTCGAGCGACGCGCGCAGCGGTCCGTCGCCGGCGATGATCAATTCGCCGCGCACGTGGCGCATCGCTTCGATCGCGATCGCGACGCCCTTGATCGGCACGAGCCGCGCGAAGACCGCGATGCGTCCCGCGATCGGCGCGCGCTTCAATGATGCGAAGTGCGCGACGTCGATCCCCATCGGCTGCACGATCGACGCGCGATCGATCCGCGCCGCCAGCGCGCGCGGCATCGCGTCGATCGCCGCGGCTCGCAGCGCGCGAGACACGAACACGAACCGCGCGCGCCTCGCGACGAGCGCGAGCGCGACCGGCACGATCATCTTCGCGCGCCTCGCGACGTGGATGTCGCCGCCGTGCGCGATCACGATCGGCTTCGGCGCGCGCGCGATCGCCGCCGCCAACCCCGACGGCACCCACCAGTGCGCGACCGTCGCGTCCCAGCCGCGCGCGCGCCGCATCACCGCGCGCGTCTGATCGATCGTGAAGCGGGCCATCGCCGTGAGCGATGCGCCCGCCTCGATCGCGTCCGGCGCGCCGCCTTCGTAGAAGAGGCCGTCGGCGAACGGGACGGGCGCGCCCGCCGCGACGACGTCGACGTCGTGGCCGCGCCCGCGCAGGTACGCGACGTGCGCCGCGACGAAGCTGCCCGCCGCGTCGCCGTCGAAGCGCGGGTACGACGTCGTGACGACGCCGATCCTCATTCCGCCGCGGCTCGTCGCCAGCGCGCGCGCGTCTCGGTCGCGATGCGCGTGCCCCACGATCGCAAGAGGACCCACGGGATCGGGTGGAACGCCGTCGAGAAGTTGATCCCGCTGTGCCAGTGCGGGCCGTACACCGGGCGCACGCGCACGTCGACGACGCGCAGCGCCGCCGCGTGCAGCCGCGACAGCAGATCGTTGGGATAGCCGTAGCGCGGGAACAAGCCGCCGAGATCGATCGCCTCGAGCGCGGCGCGCGACGCCGCGGTGTAGCCGCACTGCGAATCGAAGACGTGCTTGTAGCCGCTGGTGAGCCGCGTCGCCGCGGACAGCACGACGTTCCCGACGATGCGCGCGCGCGGCATCGCGCTCCACACGTCCGGATGAAGGAAGCGATTGCCTTTGACGTAGTCCGCGACGCCGTCGCAGATCGGATCGAGGAGCGCGGGCAGATCCGCCGGATCCATCTGGCCGTCCCCCGCCATCACCGCGACGATCTCGGCGCCGAGCTCGAGCGCGCGGCGATACCCGGTGACCAGCGCCGCGCCCACTCCGCGATTCTCTGCGTGCCTGACGACCTCGACGCGCGCGTCGCCGACCGCGCTCGCGCGCGCGCCGGTGTCGTCCGCGCTCGCGTCGTCGATCACGACGATGTGATCGACGATCGCGGGGATCGTCGCGATCGCATTCGCGATCGCGCGCTCCTCGTTGAACGCGGGGACGATCACGGCGATACGCGCGTCTCGGTACATCTGGAATGGGTTGTAACACTGTCAGCGCTTCGTGCTAATGCACCGGAAGATTCGAACGCTCGAAGCGAGGAGCCCATGGCCGGCGGAGTCAACAAAGTCATCTTGGTCGGAAATCTCGGCGCGGATCCGGACATGCGCTACACGCCGAGCGGTCAGGGCGTTTGCGAGATGCGCATCGCGACCAGCGAGAGTTGGAACGACAAGAACGGACAGCGCCAAGAGCGCGTCGAGTGGCACCGCGTGGTCGTGTGGGGCAAGCGCGCCGAGGTCTGCTCGAAGTACTTGTCGAAGGGCCGCCAGGTCTACGTCGAGGGTCGCATCCAGACCCGCACGTACGACGACAAGGAAGGCAACAAGCGCTACATCACCGAGGTCATCGCCAACGACGTGCAGTTCCTCGGCGGTGGTCGCGGCGAAGGGCAGGGCGGTGGTCGCGGCCGCAGCGACGACGGTCCGCCGCCGCCGGCCGACGGCGACTTCGGCGGCGGTGCTGGCTACGGCGGGGGCGGTCCGGGCGGTGGTGGTCCGGACGACGACATCCCGTTCTGATACGTCCATCCGCCGCCATTCGTGCGGTGAGCTTCACGTACGTTTTGTGCGCGACTGATCCGGATGCGCTCCTCCGAGGAGCAGCATGCGACCGACCGTCGAGTCGGTGACCGGGAGCGCAGCGAAGTCGCAACCACTGCGATGCTGCGCGGTCTGCCGCGCGATCTATCGAAGTGACTTCCTGCGCTGCCCCACCGACGGCGCCGCGCTCGATCACTTCACCGAAGATCCGATCGTCGGTCAGACGATCGCCGAGCACTACGTCGTCGAGGAGTGCGTCGGTGAAGGTGCGATGGGGCGGGTGTACCGCTGCCGCCACAGCCGGCTCGCGCGCCGGCAGTTCGCGCTGAAGATCCTGCTCGGCGATCTCGCCGCGACGATGACGATGCGCCTGCGCTTCGCGCAGGAGGCGGAAGGCGCGAGCCGCCTCGATCATCCCAACGTCGTCCCGGTCGTGGATTTCGGCAAGACGCCCGAGGGCCTCCTCTATCTCGCGATGGAGTTCGTCGAGGGCCCGACGCTCGCGGAGATCATCAATGATGCGGGCACGCTCGACGCCTCGCGGGCGGTGCGCATCGCGCGGCAGCTCGCGCTCGGCCTCTCGCACGCGCACGCACAAGGGCTCGTGCACCGGGACTTCAAGCCGGAGAACGTGATCGTCGTCGAGAGCGAGGGCGTCGAGGTGCCGCGCATCGTCGACTTCGGGCTCGCGGTGCCGCACGACGATCAATCGCCGCGCCTGACCAGCGTCGGCATGTCGGTCGGCACGCCCGCGTACGCCGCGCCCGAGCAGGTCGCGACCGGCGAGGTCGATCCGCGCGCGGATCTCTTCGCGCTCGGCGTCTCGATTTACGAGATGCTGACGGGCAAGGTCCCGTTCGACGGCTCGATGTTGGAGGTGATGCACCTCAACGCGACCGAGGATCCGCCCGAGATGGCCGTGCGCACGCCCGGCGTCGTCGTGCCGCCCGCCCTCGAGCGCTGCGTGCGCCGCTTGATGGCGCGCGACAAGGACGATCGCTACGCGTCCGCGACCGAGCTGATCCACGCGCTCGACAACCTCGGCTCGTCCGTCACGCTCGAGCCGCCGCCGGTGGGTCGCAGGTGGACGCCGTTGCTCGCGCTCGCGCTCGCAACGGCTGCCGCCATCGCTGCGGTCGTGCTCGTCGCGCTCGATCGCGTCCGTCGTCCGTCGTCCGTCGTCCGTCGTCCGCCGGAGACCCAGATCGCGAAACCGAATCCGCCGCCGACGCCGATGCCGGACCCGACGCCGATGCCCGATCCGACGCCGATGCCGCCGCCGACGCCGGATCCGACGCCGGTCGCAGATCCGCCGCGCCCGAAGCACGTCGCGCAACGCACGACGAAGCATCACGAGCACACGCCGATCGTCGTCGCGCACGAAGAACCGCCCACCACCAACGTCTCCGCCGATCCGATCCCGACGCCGCCACCGATCGCTCCCATCGCGCCACCGCCCAAGCCTGATCCGAAACCGGTAGACGGAAGTCGGAGGACGGAAGTCGAAAACAAGCCGCCGAGGGACGCCAAGATTTCGATCTCGAATCTAGCCGTCGACGGCTCCCTCAGCGATCTCGCCGTGAATCGGGCCATCCAGCGTGTCTCCGGAGAGCTACGCGCGTGTTACCTGCGCACCGCGAAGAGCCCGCAGCGCGCGACCGCGCGCGCACGCTTCGAGATCGACGAG
>DATJIA010000059.1:0-11687 GCA_035493675.1 Kofleriaceae bacterium
TGAGCGCGACGAAGATGCCGGCGCCGTGCTGCGCGTGGCGCGCCGACGCCGTGCCGAGCGACGCGCGCACCGCCCAGGCGTCGCCGACCACGCCGCCGATCACGTGCCCGATCCGCGATTCGTTCAAGCGCCCCATCCGTCTCCACCATAGCCTGAGACGAGCCATGAACCCGTTCTCCGACGAGATGCGCCGCGATCCATACCCCACGTACGCGACCTTCCGCCGGGCGTCGCCGGTCATGCAGCTGCCGGGCGCGCCGATCTGGATGGTGCTCGACTACGACGGCGTGCGCCGCGCGCTCCACGACGCCGAGTGCTTCAGCTCGAACGTCTCGCCGACGCGCGGCCTGCGCTTCGAGTGGCTCCTCTTCATGGATCCGCCGCGCCACACCCACCTGCGCGCGATCGTGTCGAAGGCGTTCACGCCGCGATCGGTCGCCGCGCTCGAGCCGCGCATCCGCGCGATCTCCGGCGAGCTGCTCGACGCCATCGCGGCGAAGGGCGGCGCGTGCGATCTCGTGCGCGACTTCGCGACGCCGCTGCCGATGCGCGTGATCGCCGAGATGCTGGGCGCACCGCCGTCCGACGCCGCGCGGCTGACGCGCTGGAGCGAGGCGATCATCGATCTCGGCCTGACGATCATGGGCACGCCCGAGGAGTCGGCGGCGGCGTCGGCGGCGTTCCTGGCCGCCGACGCGGAGATGGCGGCGTGGCTCGACGCGCTCGCGCCCGGCGCCGACGATCTGATCGCGCGCCTGCGCGCCGCCGAGGTCGACGGCGATCGCCTGCGCCCCGACGAGATCCTGCGCTTCGTGCAGCTCTTGCTCGCCGCCGGCACCGAGACGACGACGAACCTGATCGACAACGCGGTGCTCGCGCTGCTCGAGCATCCCGCCGAGCTCGCGCGCCTGCGCGCGGATCCCGCGTTGGTGCCGAGCGCGATCGAGGAGGTGCTGCGCTACCGTTCGCCGGCGCAGGCGATGTTCCGCGCGACCACGCGTGACGTCGAGCTCGGCGGCCGCACGATCCCCGCCGGCGCGTTCGTGCTCGCGATGATCGGCGCGGCGAACCGCGATCCGGCCGCGTTCGCCGAGCCCGATCGCTTCGACGTCGCGCGCGATCCCAACCCGCACCTCGCGTTCGGGCACGGCATGCACTACTGCCTCGGCGCGCCGCTGTCGCGGCTCGAGGGCCGGATCGCGCTCGCCGATCTGCTCGCGCGGTTCGGCCGGATCGCGCGCGCCGACGACGCGCCGTGGCCGCCGCGCCGGGCGTTCCATGTCCACGGCCCGACGCGGTTGCCGATGCAGCTCGATCAGTGATCCGCGCTCGAGCCGTCGCACTCGGTCATGCAGGTCGACGAGCAGCCGTCGCCGTCGGTCGTGTTGCCGTCGTCGCACTGCTCGTCGCCGTCGAGCATGCCGTCGCCGCACACGGGCTCGGCCGGCGTGTGCACCGCGAAGGTCGCGCGCAGCGAGATCGCGTCGGTGAAGCGGCCGTCGAAGCCCGCGACCGGCGCCGCGCGCACGACGTAGAGGTCGTTGCCGTTGTTGGAGAGCGCCGACGCGTCGAACGGCGCCAGCCGCACGGTGACGCCGCCGTTGGCGTCGGCGGTCATCAAGTGCTGGCAGGGCGCGCCGCCTTCTTGTCCGAGGTACGCGACCTCGATCATCCCGTTCGATCCGATGCGGATGCGCCGGCACGCGAGCGCGTCGGTCGAGAGCTGGTTGCCGTTCGGATCGAAGACGGCGAAGTAGTAGTCGGTGCCGATCGGCCGCACGTCGGCGCCGGAGACCAGGCCGCCGGTCTTCGGCGGCTGGAGGCCGGGCGTCGTCGCCGAGACCTTGCGCGCCGAGAGCGCGACCAAGCCGCGGCCCGCGAAGACGTCGTGCTCCGCGATCCGCCCGTCGGAGTACGACGCGAAGATCTGCTGCGGGTTCACCGGTGGCGTGACGTGATGCGTGGGATCGATCGCGAGGTCACCCTCGTCGGTGACGTCTTGCGTGGTCATGCAGCCGGCGGCGGCCGCGAGCAGGAGCGATCCGAAGACAACTGACGCGCGCATGGTGCTCTCCTGTGAAGGGAAGCGCCGGCGAGCGCGATCGCTGTAACAGCAAGCCGTGTACCGCTAGCGGGGACGCGCGGTCGGGCGCGGCTTCGACTTGCGGAGCATGCGCTTCACCTCCTCGAGCACGCGCTGCGGCGGGCAGGGGCGGGCGAGGAACGCGTCGCAACCGGCTTGGAACGCTGGATCCGAGGAGCCGATCAGCGCGTGGCTGGTGAGCGCGATGATCGGGATGTGCTGCGTGCGCGCGTTCTGCTTCAGGTAGCGCGTCGCCTCCCAGCCATCGACCACCGGCATCGACATGTCCATCAGGATCACATCGGGCTGATCCGTCTCGGCGCGCGACATCGCTTCGGAGCCGTCGGCGCACTCGATCACGTCGAAGCCCCAGTGACGCAAGAGCTCGCCCATCAGCTCGCGCGCGTCCTCGAAGTCGTCGACGATCATCACCGTATTCGTCATCTGCACGTGCTCCGGCGCCACGGTGTGGCGAGCGCGCTCACCCTCGGCTCGCGGCGGTGGGCTGCGATACGACCTGGACCTGGTCGAGATACCGGGACAACTCGGCGATCTGCTGACGGATGCCGTTGGCGTCCTGCCGCAGCGCGGCTTCCTCGATCAGCTTGCCCATGTCGCTGATCGGCTGGAAACCGTAGCTCGCGCCCGATCCCTTCAAGTTGTGGCCGATGCGGCGGATCGAATCGAAGCCGCCCTCGTGGTCGAGCGCCTCGAGGATCACGCGGACGTCGTTGCGGCGGTTCGCGAGGAAGGTCGGAACGCGACGCGCGATGATGGGATCGACCTCGACCATGATGGGCTCCGGTGCACGGGTTGCGTCTTCGGGCGATTCACAGCGATTGCGGCCGTTGTGCTTGGCGCGCAGGAGCGCGTCGTCGGCGGCCGAGAGCAGCGATTCGGGCGAGAGATCGGGGCGCGGCACCAGGCTCGCGAAGCCCGCGCTGATCGTGACGACGCGCGACGCGCGCGATCGATCGTGCGGGATCACGAGCGCCTCGACGGCGGCGCGCGCGCGCTCGGCGACGATGCGCGCACCGTCGATATCCGTCTCCGGCAGGACGTAGACGAACTCCTCGCCGCCGTAGCGCGCGAACAGATCCGACGGGCGCTGGCCGGAGGCGGCGATCGCCTGCGCGACCGAGGTCAGGCACTGATCGCCCTCGACGTGGCCGTAGCGCTCGTTGAACGCGTGGAAATCGTCGACGTCGAAGAGCACCAGGCCCATCGGCAAGGCCGCGCGCGAGGCGCGCCGCCACTCGTTGCGATAGACGATGTTGAACTGCCGGCGATTCGCGACGCCGGTCAGCGGATCGGTGCCGGACAAGCGCGCGAGCTCTTCGTTGTTCTTGCGCAGGCGCTCGGCGAGCCCGAGCAGCTGGTGCTCGCGCGACCAGTGCTCGTCCCCGGCGCGCTTCACGCGGAGCGCGGCGCGCAGGCGCGCGGCGAGCTCGCGCGGGCGCACCGGCTTCTTCAGGTAATCGCAGGCGCCCGCGTCGAGGCACTCCTCGATCGTGCACTCGTCGTCGACCGCCGAGACGACGACGATCGGGACCTGCCCGAAGCGCCGCGTGTGCTTCAAGCGGCGGCACAGCTCGAGGCCGTTGCCGTCGGGGAGCATCAGGTCGACGAGGATGAGATCGGGGACGCCGTTCGCGGGCTGCGGCTCGAGCTGGTGGACCGCGTCGGCGACCGTGTTCGCGATCGCGACGTTGCGATAGCCCTCTTCGCCGAGGAGCGCACAGAGGTGCGCGGCGGCGTCGGGGTCGTCTTCTACCACCAGGATCGACATGTGTCCGAACCAGCCGCTGCGATCCGCGTGCCACCCGGGGGACCGTGCGCGAGCGCTCGGGATCCGTGGGACCTACGTGAGCCTCGGAAGTTCGGCCCGCGTCTTGCTCTGTTTACCCCTCGGGAGACGCATCGATCATGGTTCAACACCTCGCGCATACCTGGGAGGCACCGCGGCTCTTCGCGATCGGCGAAGCCGTCTCCGATGCGTATGTGATCCGATCCGCGATCTCGATCGATCGCGATCGCGAGGTCTACGCCGCCGATGATCTGGTCCTCGGCCGCCGCGTCGCGATCAAGACGATGGCGTGCGGCGCGCACCTCCGTCGAGAAGCGCAGGCGCTCGCCGAGCTGCACCACCCGGCGCTGGTCACGGTCCATGGCTTCGGCGTCCACCGCGCGACGCCGTACCTCGTGATGGAGCACCTGTTCGGCCTGTCGCTCGCCGAGCTCGCGACCCGCGGGCTCGCGTGGCGCGACGCCGTCGAGATCCTGATCCGCGTCGCCGACGGCCTCGCGGTCGTGCACGACGCCGGCATCGCGCATCGCGATCTGCGCGCCGAGCGCGTGATGATCTGCGGCGGCGGGCGCGCGGTCCTGGTCGATCTCGGCGCGATGGCGGCGAGCGACGAGGGCGGAGTACGCGACGACGTCCGCGCGTTCGGTGTGCTCGCCGAGGGTGTGCTCCCGCGCGCGGGTGTGCCGCCTCGCCTCGCTTCGGTCATTCGCTTATGTGCGACGGCGCCGTCGATGGACCACGTCGCGTGGGAGCTGCGCGCCAGCATCGGCAGCCGCCGGATGCACCACTGAGTTTCCTGTTTGGGAGGATCCATGTCCGCACGAATCCTGATCGTCGATGATGACTCCGAGCTGTGCGCGCTCCTCAAGGACGTCGCCGTCCAACACGGCTACGTCCCGGAGATCGCGTCTTCGGCGCGACAAGCGCTCGATCTCGCCGGCACACAAGACTTCGACGTCGTCGTCACCGACGTGTTGATGGAGGGCATGGACGGCCTCGAGCTGTGCCGCCGCCTCGCCGACACGTTGCCCGACGTCCCGGTCGTCGTCTTGACCGCCGCCGGCAACGTCGAGACCGCGGTCGCGGCGATCCGCGCCGGCGCGTACGACTTCGTGTCGAAGCCGGTGTCGATCGACACCTTCTTGATCGCGCTCGAGCGCGGCGTCGCGCATCGCACGCTGAAGGCCGAGGTCATGCGCCTGCGCGAAGCGGTCGCGTCGTCGCGCCACGTCGATGGCATCCTCGGCGAGAGCCCGGCGATGACCAAGGTGCTCCAGCGCGTCGCGCAGGTCGCGCCGACCGACGCGACGGTGCTCGTCACCGGCGAGAGCGGCACCGGCAAGGAGCTGGTCGCGCACGCGCTGCACGATCTGTCGCCGCGGCGCGCGCAGCCGTTCGTCGCGGTCAACTGCGCCGCGATGCCGCCGACCCTCCTCGAGAGCGAGCTGTTCGGCCACGTGCGCGGCGCGTTCACCGACGCCAAGGCGACCCGGCGCGGCCTGTTCATGCAGGCGGCGGGCGGCACGATCTTCCTCGACGAGATCAGCGAGATGCCGCCCGAGATGCAGGTCAAGCTCTTGCGCGTCCTGCAGGAGCGCAAGGTGCGGCCGATCGGATCGGACGAGGAGGTCCCGTTCGAGGCGCGCGTCGTCACGGCGACCAACCGCGATCTCGAGGCCGAGGTCGAGGAGAACCGCTTCCGCCGCGATCTCTACTACCGCATCGACGTCGTCGAGATCGCGCTGCCGCCGCTGCGCGCGCGCCAGGGCGACATCATCCTCTTGGCGCAGCACTTCCTGTCGCGCGCGGCGACCCGCATCGGCAAGAGCGTGGTCGGCCTCTCGCACGCGGCCGCGCGCAAGCTGATCGAGTACGACTGGCCCGGCAACGTGCGCGAGCTCGAGAACTGCATGGAGCGCGCGGTCGCGCTGACGCGGTTCGCGGAGATCACCGTGGACGATCTGCCGGAGCGCATCCGCGATCACGAGACGGTGCGCCTGGTCCTGGCCGGCGACGATCCGGACGAGCTCCTGCCGCTCGCCGAGATGGAGCGCCGCTACATCCGCCGCGTGCTCGCCGCGGTCGGCGGCAACAAGAGCCGCGCGGCCCGCGTGCTCGGCGTCGATCGGCGCTCGCTCTATCGCTGGCTCGACGACGGCCACCGCAAGGCGTCGTCGAACGGCGACCACGGCAAGGCCGCCGACGCGTCGCGCGCGCGGACCTGATCCGCGCCTCCGGGCTGGTCCACTCGTGGTCCATGACGCGCGCGGGCAACCGCGCGACGTCATTGGGCGCGCGCGCGGCATCGCGCTTGCGATAGCCCGCGCGCATGACGATCACGCCGGAGCTCGCGCAAGAGCTGGTCCGCTACGACCGCACGATCCTGCGCGAGATCAGGAAGGCGGCGCCCGAGACGTGGACCCGCATCGCCGTGCGCGTGGAGGCGATCTGGCTCGAGGAGGACGAGGTCGCGCTGTCGATCGCGATCACCAACGCCGATCAGCCGGACGAGCGGCCCGCCGACTCGACGATGATGATCCGCGCGCTCTACACGGGCTTCGCGGAGCTCTTCCACGAGCGCGGCCTGCCGATGCACGGCCTCGAGGCGGTCGCCTGGCAGGACGGCGACGCGTGGCGCTACCGCTACGAGCTCCTCAACGCGCCCGGCGCGTGATCCGGCGGAAGCCGGTCAGCGCGAGCGTGCCGAGCGCGCGGAAGAAGCTCGTCGACGGCTCGGCCGGCGGCGGCGCGGGCTGGAGCGCGACGACCAGCGGCGTGGCGTCGAGGCGCTTCGAGCCGGGGTCGCTGCCGATCGCGCGCACGGTGTCGGGGCGCGGCATGTCCCAGGTCGGGATGCGATCGATCGCGCTCGCGGCGTCGACGATCGAGCAGGCGGCGTCGGCGATCGTCGCGATCTGCGACTCGAGCTGCGTGCGCACCGCGAGCAGCGCGCGGCGGACCTCGGCGATGCCGGGGCGGCCGTCGGCGGTCTTGGCGAGCATCGACAAGAGCAGCTGCTCGAGCGCGGCCGGGATGTCGGGCCACAGCTCGTGCGGCGGCGGCGGTGGCTCGCGCAGGTGCATCGTGATCAGATCCGCGATGTTGTCGGCGACGAACGGCGGGCGCCCGAGGAAGAGCTCGTACGCGATCGCGCCGAGCGAGTAGACGTCGGCGCGCCCGTCGACGGCCTTGGCCCGCGCCTGTTCGGGCGCGATGTAGTGCGGCGTGCCGACCAAGGCGCCGGTCGCGGTGAAGGTGTCGGCCTCGCTGTCCTTGTCCATCAGCTTGGCGACGCCCCAGTCGAGCAGCTTCACGACCGTGCCGGCCGGCGTCTCGACGAGGAAGATGTTCTGCGGCTTGAGATCGCGGTGCACGACGCCGTGCGCGTGCGCGAAGGTGAGCGCCTCGCAGATCTGCACGAGGATCCCGATCGTCTCCTGCGGCAGCGGGTGGCCGTCCATCAGGCGGCGGCCGAGCGTGCGGCCGGTGAGCAGCTCCATGACGAGGTACGGGCGCTGATCGTCGAGCCAGCCGATGTGGAAGATGTCGACGATGTTCGGGTGCCCGATCGAGTTGACGATGCGCGCCTCCTGCACGAAGCGATCGGCGGCGCGCGTGTTCGCGATCTGCTCGGCGCGCACGACCTTGATCGCGGCGCGCTTGCCGATGATCGCGTGGGTCGCGGCGTAGACCGTGCCCATGCCGCCGGCGCCGATCTGGCGATCGATCAGCCAATCGCCGATGCGGGACTGAGGTGCGAGCCCGGTCGGAGCGCTCGCGATGTCGCCCGAGGGGGCACGTCGCGCGGAGCACGTCGCGCTCGCCGGCTCGCTGTGCTCCGAGTGAGTGCTGGGGATCTCCGTCATCACGATTCGGTCTCCGACCGGGTGCGATTTCGTTCAGTGCAGCCGGCGTGCCGCGGCAAGTACGCGAGCGGGCTCACGGGTTTGCTGGCGGATTGCCTCAGTGTGGCGGGCGAGCGCTGCGCGCCGCCGGCACCACGATCACGATCTCGGTATCGTGCGTCGGCGCGATCGTGCGCGTGACCGAGGCGCGTCCGGGGAGCGACAGCGTGACCGTGAGCGGCGCCGCGTCGCGTGAGCGCTCGAACACGATCGGCGCCACGCCGTCGAGCGTGTGCTCGCCGTCGACGCCGTGGACGTGCGCGTTCGGCGGATCGCTCGTGATCGTGACGCGGACCGGCACCTGTTCGTCGGGCGACGCGGTCGCGGGCGTGATCGCGAACGACTGAAGATCCTCGGGCGCGGGCGTCGCCTCGGCGGAGCCGCGCGCGGCGATCACCGAGGCCGGCGCGTCGCACGCGTTCTTGTGACCGCCGTGCAGGTGGAGCGCGCCGGCGATCATCGCGCCGCCGACCAGCACCGCCGCGCCGAGCGCGAGCCACCACGCGCGCGACGGGCGCGCGGGACGCAGCGGCGGGAAGTCGCCCGTGATCGTCTCGGCGCGCAGCCGCGGCGTCGGCTCGGCGGGGAGACGCGGCGTCGGCGGCGCGGGCGGCGTCGCGACGGGCCGCACCGTCGGCGCGGGATCGTGCGCGGGATCGTGCGCGTGATCGTGCACGCGCGCGCGCGGTCGATCGCTCGGGAACAGGAGCTCGAGCGGCAGCGGGGTCGTCGGCGGCGGCGCGCCCGCCTCGACGCCGAGCTGCGCGATCGCGAACGGCGGCGGCGTGCCCGCGGCCGCGTGACCGCCGCGACGCTCGCGCACCTCCGCCGACCACAGCGGTCGCGCGCGCACGGCGCCGACCGGCGGGGTCGCGAGCGGCGTCGCGCCGGTGTCGGGCGCGGCGACCAGCTCGATGCCCATCGCGCGCGCGGTGCGCTGCGCCGCGTACGCGATCGCGTGCGCCTGCGGATCGCGGATCGCATCGGCGAGCTCGTCCATCGTCGCGAAGCGATCGCGCGGCTCGTCCTCGAGGCAGTGCATCACGATCGCGCTCCACGAGCGCGGCGCGGTCGCGCGATCGCGGTGCGCGGTCAGCATCTCCTGCAGGAGCACGCCGAGCGCGTGGACGTCGGCGGCGGCGTCGAGCTCGAGCGCGGCGTCGTCGAGCGTCGCGATGCCGAAGTCGGTGAGCTTGACGAACAGCGGATCGCCGCCGCGCGGACAGAGGTGCACGTTCGCCGGCGTGAGGTAGCGATGCACGATCCCGCTCGCGTGGCACGCGGCGAGCGCGGAGCACAGCTGCAGCCCGACGTGGCGCGCCTCGTCCTCGTCGAGCGGACCGCAGCGCAGCCGCTCGGCGAGCGTCTCGCCGGCGAGCAGCTCCATCGCGAGGTACGCGACCTTGCAGTCGCCGATGAAGGCGTCGCCGCCGTCGAGGATCTCGACGATGTGATCGTGGCCGAGCGCCGCGGCGGCGCGCGCGTCGGCGAGCCAGCGCGTGACCGGGAGATCATCGGCGTCGTGCGCGCGGCGGAGCACCTTGATCGCGACGCGGCGATTCGCGGCGCGCTGCTCCGCCAGGTAGACGGTGCCCACGGCGCCGGCGCCGAGCTCGCGTCGGACGAGATAGCCAGCGAGGTGCGCGCCAACGAGGTTCACGCTCCGATGGGGTAGCAATGGGCGTGCCTCGATCGCTTCGTCCGGATTCCGGACGCGCGAACGCGCAGTTGGACCTCGCGATCCGACTGCGCGTTCGTGGCGTGCGTTGCGTTTCGATCAGTAGCCGGAGCCCGCGCCCTTGCTCGATCCCGATCCCGAGCCCGAGCCCGAGCCGCTGCCCGAGCCCATGTGCTTCTGGTGCATCGACGACGAGCCGGAGCCGCTGCCCATGCCGCTGCCGCTGCCGGCGCTGCTGCCCGCGCCCGCGCCCGCGTTGCGGTTCGCCTTCGCGGTCGTCGCGAGCAGCTTCTTCGCCTGATCGCGGTGCTTCACCAAGACCGGGCGCGTCGCCTTCATGATCGTCGTCAGCTTCGCGTCGCTGATCGTCTTCACCGCGTCGTCGGCCTTGTCGATCTCCTTCTGGTGATCCTCCTGCATCGCGGTGAGGAACTGGCGATCGAAGTCCGGACCGGTCGTCGCGCGCAGCGAGTCCATCATCTCCATCGCGTGCTGCTGGCCCGCGACCTCGTCGGGATCCGACGGCGTCGTCGGCAGGACCATGTTGCGATTGGTCGCGAGGTCGGTGAGCTGCGCGTCGTTCTTCGTGTGATCGCGCACGATCATCTGCGCGTACTTCTTCACCGCGGGCGACTGCGCGCGCTCGGCGCCGAGCTTGCCCATCTCGATCTCGGCGAGGTTCACGTCGTGGACGTGCGCGAGGATCTTGAAGTCACCATCGCTCATCGTCTCGGTCTCGGCCGCCTTCGGGTTCTTGGCCGCCTTCGCCTTGCCCTTCGCCCGCACCGGCGCCTTCGACGCGGTCGCGCCCGTCTGCGAGCTCGAGGTGTCGTTCTGAGCGAGCGCCGCCGCCGGCAGCGCGAGCGTCGCGATCAGTGCACACCGCGCGAAAACCTTTCCAATCATCTCGTCCTCCTGGTTTGCTGCGACGGGTGTGCAAACGTGAGACCCACGTGGGACGGCGCACGCCTCCGTGATTCTCCCGCCGTGTACGCGCGTGCCCCGCACACGAACGCCACGCCGGGCGCGCTCGCACGCCCCGGCTCGGAGAAGCTCCGATCTATGCTGCGTCGATGGATCCCGCGATCGCGGCGCGGCTCGCCGACCTCGTCCTGTCGAACCTCGCCACACCGTGGCCGTATCACTCGATCGCGATGCTGCGCGCGGCGTCGGATCCGATCGCGCCCGCGGATCGAACGCCGATGTTCGCGAGCTCGTACGACTGGCATTCGTCGGTGCACAGCCACTGGACGCTCGTCCAGCTGCTTCCGCACCTCGATCGCGCGCAGCGCGACGTGGCGTCGCGCGCGTTGGACGCGAGCTTCACCGCCGAGCGCGCGGCGATCGAGGCCGCGAACCTGCGCGCGAGCCCCGGCTTCGAGCGGCCGTACGGGCTCGCGTGGTTGTGGGCGCTGTGCGCGGCGGCGCGCCGCGACGAGCTCGCGCCGCTCGAGGCGATCGCGCGCGAGCGGATGGTCGCGTGGGCGCAGACCTTGCCGGCGCCGATCCGCACCGGCGAGCACTCGCAGAGCATGTTCGCGATCGCGATGTGCATCGACGTCGCGGATCGGGAGGATCGCGCCTCGCTGATCGCGAGCGCGCGTCGCTTGCACGATGCCGATCGCGACGCCGCGCTGCACCTCGAGCCGAGCGCGTACGACTTCCTGTCGCCGTCGCTCGGCACCGCGTGGCTGATGCTGCGCGCGCTCGCGCCGGAGGACTTCGCGCGCTGGCTCGATCGCTTCACGCCGGCGCTCGGTCGCGGCGGCACGCCGGCGCCGGCGGCGACCGTCGATCGCGCCGACGGCAAGCTCGTCCACTGGGACGGCTTGAACCTGTCGCGCGCGTGGATGCTCGATGCGATCGCGCGCGCGCTGCCCGAGGCCGACGACCGGATCACGGAGCTGCGCGAATCCGCCGACCTGCATCTCGTCGCCGGCCTGGCCTCACTCGACGACGCGACCTACGCCGGCACGCACTGGCTCCCGACCTTCGCGACCTACGCGCTGCTATCGATGGGCTCGCTCCCGGCGCTCCCGACTCCTTCGTCGCAGGTCCCGCGCCGGCTCGCCTAACAGGGACAATCCATATCGTGCAGATCGAGGTGGCGCGCCGACGTGAAGCCGCCGCCCGACGGCACGAAGACGTCGGTGTCGGTGAGCAGCTCGATCGCGCCGTCGCGATCGACGTCGGTGATCGCGCGCGGGAACGGCA
>DATJIA010000060.1:0-4232 GCA_035493675.1 Kofleriaceae bacterium
AACAGGGACAATCCATATCGTGCAGATCGAGGTGGCGCGCCGACGTGAAGCCGCCGCCCGACGGCACGAAGACGTCGGTGTCGGTGAGCAGCTCGATCGCGCCGTCGCGATCGACGTCGGTGATCGCGCGCGGGAACGGCACGTCGCCGGCGTTGCCGATCGCGGTGAGCGCGCCGTGCGCGTCGACGAGCCAGAGCGCGGTCAGCTCGCCCTCGAAGTCGCCGCAGCCGCTGCCCGCGTGCGCGTGCGCGGCGGCGTAGCGGGTCTTGCCGTCGGGGCTCGCGAACACGTGCGTCTCGATCACGCCGCCGTCGGCGTCGATCCACGCGCCCTTGCCGGCGTAGCTCTGCTCGAAGTCGGTCTGGATCTGCTTCCAGCCGGGCAGGGCGCGCAGCGCGTCGTCGATCGTCTTCGCGAGCGGCGCGTCGGGCTCGCTCTCGGCGAAGACGAGGCCGTCCTTCCCGTTGCCGAGATCGACCCAGTCGCCGGTGCAGCCGGTGTCGAGCACGGCCGCGAGCTTGACCGGCGCGAGGTCGGCGAGCGCCTTCGCGCGCGCCGATTCGGTGAGCGGCGCCGCGCCGTCTTGCCCGTTCCACTCGGCGAGCGTGCCGAAGTGCGGCGTCGCGACGGCGACCCGCACCAGGGCCTCGAGCGTCCCGTCGCACGACGCGCCGGTCTTCGGATAGACGCGCACCGACTTGCCCTTCCACGCGAGGACCTCCGGGGGCGCCTTGCTCGGATCGATCGGCTCGAAGCTGTAGAGCGGTGACGTCCCGCGGACCGGGGTCGGCGCGCCGGTCCCCGGCGCATCGGTCTCCTCGGCGAGGATCGCGTACTGCACGCCGTCGACCTCGACGACGAAGCCGATCTGCGCTGCGCGCGCGTCGCCGTGCTCCGCGTGTGACGCCAGCATCTCCTCGCGCCCGATGCGCAGCCCGTCCGGCGTCCGGACGACCAGCAGCTGCTTCGGGCCGCGATCCTTGAACGCGCCCTGCTCGAACGACTGCACGAGATCGACGATCGCGACCGGACCGGCGACGCGCACGCGCACGTCGTCGGCGCCGACCTTCATCGGGCGCTTGAACATCTTCTTGCGATCGGCGAGCCACGCCTCGCGCGCGAACCGCCACGTGCGATAGCCGACCCGCTTGATGCCGGTGAACTTCGACGCGTAGAGCGCGCCGTAGGCGTCGGCGTTGCCGGTGTTCTGCGCGCCGAGCCATTGCGCGACCAGCCCGCGCGCCTCGCTCTCCGGAATCGGCGGCGGCGCGTTCACGGCGCCCTTCGCCGGCGCGCCCGCTTCGCCGGGGAGCACGAAGCCGTAGCGCGTCATGATCTCGCGCCCCTCCTTCGACGCGACGAAGTCGGCGAACTGCTTCGCGCCGCCGGCGTTGCCGCCGTTCTTGCACACGACCAGCGCCTGATCGATCGGATCGTGCATCGACGGATCGATCGGCAGCGCGTGGCCGCCGTCGGTGACGGTCGAGAGCGACAGCGCGATCACCGCGGCGTCGGCGTTGCCCGACTGCGCGAACTGCAGCGCCTGCTGCACGTTCTCGCCGTAGACCATGCGCGGCTCGACCGCGTTCCACACGCCGGCCTTCTGCATCGCCATGCGCGCGGCGACGCCGTACGGCGCGTGCTCGGGGTTCGCGATCGAGATCTTCGCGAAGCGCGGGTCGGCGAGATCGGCGAGCGACGCCGGCGCGGCGATCGACTGCGGGGTCCACACGACCAGGCGGCCGCGCGCGTACATCGTCTTGGTCGCGCCGTCGCAGTCGCCGGCCTTGATCAACTGATCGGCGTACTCGACGTTGGCGGCGGCGAGCAGATCGAACGGCGCGCCTTGCTCGATCTGCTTGGTGAGCAGGCCCGTCGAGCCGAACGTGAAGATCGGCTCGATGCCGGTCTTCTTCTGGAACGCGGGGCCGACCTCGGCGAACGCGCGCGCGAGATCCGCGGCGGCGGCGACGTGGATCTGCGGATGGCTCGCCTTCTTCGAACCGCACGCGGCGAGGAACACGGCGCAGACGACGACCGATCGCATGCCGCGACTGTAACGCGCCGCGCGCCGCGCTGATCGCATGTCATTGCGCTGTAACGCGATCGCGGTGATAGGATCGGTTCGATGACGAAGCAGGTCCTCCTCGTCGAGGACGAGCCAGACGTCGCGCGCTTGGTCGAGTTCAACCTGCGCGGCGCCGGCTTCGAGGTGACCTCGGTCGCACGCGGCGACGCGGCGATCGCGCGCGCCAAGGCGAGCCCGCCGCACGTGGTCGTGCTCGATCTGATGTTGCCCGACACCAGCGGCTACGACGTCTGCAAGGCGCTGCGCGCCGATCCCGCGACCGCCGACGTCGGCGTCTTGATGCTGACCGCGCGCGGCGAGGCGGAGGATCGCATCCTCGGGCTGGAGGTCGGCGCCGACGACTACGTCGTGAAGCCGTTCGTCGTGCGCGAGGTCGTCTTGCGCGTCAGCGCGCTCGCCGGACGGATCGCGGAGCGCCGCGACGCGCAGGCGAAGACCGCGAGCGCGTCGTCCGAGCGCCTGCGCGCCGGCGAGCTCGAGATCGATCCGGTGACGCACGACGTGCGGGTCGCCGGGCAGCTCGTGAGCCTGCGCCCGCTCGAGTACAAGCTGCTCGCGCTCCTGCTCGCGTCGCCGGGCAAGGTCTACTCGCGCGAGGATCTGCTCGACGAGGTCTGGGGCATGCGCGCGGGCATCAACGCGCGCACGGTCGACGTCCACGTGCGCCGCCTGCGCATGAGCCTCGGCGCCGCCGCCGACGTCGTCGAGACCGTGCACGGCTTCGGCTATCGCGCGCGCCGAGACGGCACGTGATGCACCTGTCCGTCCGCGCGCGGCTGATCGCGACCTACGTCGCGTTGGTCGTCGCGGTCGGCGGGGTCGCGCTGTTCGTCCTCGAGCGCACGCTGTCGCGCGATCTCACCGGCACGCTCGACGCGCGCTTGCGCGGACAGGCCGCCGCGGTCGCCGCCTGGCTGCGCACCGGCGGTCATCCCGAGCGGCTCGCGCCGCGGTTCGGCGCGCTGGTCGACGCGCGCGTGACGATCGTCGGCGCCGACGGCATCGTGCAGGGCGACTCGCACGATCCGGACGCGGCCGGTCGTCCGATCGGCGACGCGCCGGAGATCGCCGAGGCGCGCGGCGGGGAGGGCGCGATCGGGCGCGCCGAGCGCGCGTTGATCGCGGGCGGCGCGATCGAGTACCTGGTCGCGGTGCCGGGAGAAAACGGCCGCGTCGTCAGGCTCGCGGTGCCGCTCGGCGATCTCGCGGCGACCCGCGCGCGCATGCGCGAGCGGCTCCTGCTCGGCTTCGCGATCGCGGCGCTGGCCGCGCTCGTGCTCGGCTTCGTCGCGGTGCGCGCGATCACGCGTCCGCTCGCGCAGATGACGCGCACCGCGGAACGCCTCGCGCGCGGCGACTACGACGTGCCCGCGCCGCGATCGTCTCCGGACGAGCTCGGCGTCCTGTCGCGCACGCTGTCGTCGCTCGCCGGCGAGGTCAAGCGGCGCGTCGGCGAGCTGACCGCGCAGCGCGATCTGCTGTCGGCGGTGATCGGCGGCCTCGTCGAGGGCGTCGTCGTCGTCGATCGCGACGGCGCGATCGCGCACGCGAACCCCGCGGCGAAGAGCCTGATCGGCGACGCGCTGCCGGAGGCGCTCGCGCCCGGCATCGACGCCGCGCGCCGAGGCGACGCGCAGGACGATCTCGAGGTGAAGCTCCGCGATCGCGAGGTGCGCGTGTCGGCGCGCCCGCTGCCCGAGGCGGGCGGCGCGATCGCGGTCCTCTACGACGTCACCCGCCTGCGCGCGCTCGAGGACGTGCGCCGCGAGTTCCTCGCCAACGCCGCGCACGAGCTGCGCACGCCGGTCACCGCGATCAGCGGCTACGCGGAGACGCTGGAGTCGGGCGGCGTCGACGACGCGACCGCGCGCGAGTTCCTCGGCACGATCGCGCGCAACGCGGCGCGGATCGCGCGTCTGGTCGACGATCTGCTCGTGCTCGAGCGGCTCGAGGCGCGCGCCGAGGCGGTCGAGGAGCGCAGCGCGGTCGCGCTCGCGCCGGTCGTCGACGACGCGATCCGCACCGCGCGCGGCGCCGTGCCCGACGCGCAGCTCGACGCCGACGTCGCGCCCGACGCGATCGCGCTCGCGACCCGCGCCGGCCTCGATCACGTCGTGCAGAACCTGATCGACAACGCGATCCG
>DATJIA010000061.1:0-15488 GCA_035493675.1 Kofleriaceae bacterium
CGTCAGCGAGAAGCCGATGAGCTCGGGCGACGCCGCGCGGGTGCGCGCGACGACGTCGGCCGCGGTCATGTCGATCGTCGCGCGGAAGAACGCGACCTCGTGCCCGTTCGCGCGCAGGTACGCGGCGAGGAAGCCGGGCCCGATCGACGCGACCGCCCAGTCCCGCTCGGTGTCCACCTCGATGAAGAGGACGCGCACTCGGCGATTGTACGCTCCCGGCGGCTAGAAGCTGCCGCGATCCGGTTTGATCAGCGCGAGCAGGCCGCCGACGGCGCCCAGGATCCCGGCGACCAAGAAGATGTACGTGCCCGCGCCGACCTCGGCCGTGAGGATCTCGTCGTGCTTGTCGTTGATCACCGAGATCAGCGCCGCGCCCATCAGCGCGCCCCAGCCGCCCAAGATCAAGGAGCCGACGCCGGCGAGCCGGCCGAACTTGCCGGTCTTGAGCGCGACCGCGCCCTGGACGAGGAGCAGCATCGGCGGACCGAAGACGAGGAAGACGTAGCCGACCGTCTGCGACCAGCCGGGCATCGCCTGGTAGCCCTTCACGACGTCGAAGGCCGAGACCTTCGCGGACTGATCGCCGGCCGAGAGCCCGACGTACGGCAAGAAGAACGCGATCACCGCGCAGACCCCGCCGATCAAGACCATGTGCTTCGTGAACTTCATCTGCCTTCCCCCTGTGCCGATGGTCGTATCACGACTCGCTGTCGACGATCGCGCGCAGCTGGTGCCAGAACCACGTCGGCTCCAGCTTCCAGCGCGGCCGCCCGCGCGCGGCGCGCGACTTCGCGATCGTCCGGAGGAGCGCGCGGGCGTCGTCGGCCTTCGCGCTCGGCGCGCGGGCGGCGAGCGCGGCGATCACGTCTCGCTCGCGGCGAGGCAGGCGCAGCGCGCGCGCGTCGTCGACGAGCGCGTCCCACGATCGATCGCGGTAGAAGCGCGCCTTCGCGCGATCGAGCAAGCGCGCCTTCGATCGCGACGAGATCGTCGCGCGCGCGAGGCCGGCGCGCAGATCGACCATCGCGGTCGACATCGCGGGATAGCCGAGCTCGGCGGGGCCGTGCACGACCGCGACCTCGTCGTCGTCGGTGAGCCGGCCGCGCGCGAAGGCTCGGCAGATCGATCCGACGCCGCGCATGCCGAACGCGCGCAGCTCGGCCGCGCGCAAGGCGCCCATCGACGAGGCGCCCCAGACCTCGACGCCGCGCTCGAGCGCGAACAGGAGCTCCTTGTGCCACACGGCGGCCATGCGCTCGAAGTAGCCGTCGATGATCGCGATGCGCGCGGGCCGCGCGTCGCGCACGAGCCGATAGACGTCGCCGCACGCGACCGGCGGCATGACGATCGCGTCGCAGATCGCGATCGCCTCGGCCGCGGGCAAGGTCGGGCCGAGGAACACGTAGGCGTCGATCCGCATCAGCCCATCCGCTCCACGTCGCGCGCGCGGCCCGGCACGATCACCTTCACGACCGGCACGCCGATCGCCTCGTGCGACAGATCGCAGACGATCACGCGCGCGGCACCCGCGTGGTCGAGCGCGCGCAGCAGCACGTCGAGATCGCCCTCGAAGGTCGGCGTCGCGCGGCTCGCGACGCGCCGCAGATCGAGCCACGGCCCGCGCCGATCGTGCAGATCGTCCCACACCGCGCGCGTGAGCTCTTCGTCGGTGGCGCGGTCGTAGTCGAACGGGAAGAAGTCGTCGCGGCTGCCCGCGACGTACGTGACGCGCGTCTGCGCCGCCTCGGTCAGCGCGCGCACCAGCGCGATCGCCGGATCGAGGTGACAGCCGAAGCCCCAGTACACGCCGAGCGGACGCCACGCCGGCTCGTCGGGATCCGCGACCAGCGCGCAGCCGAAGACCGGCACGCCGACGTCGCTCGTCAGATCCCAGACGCCGACCGCCGCGCCCGCGCGCGCGCAGCGATCGATCAAGCCGCGCGAGATCGGATCGATCGTGGAGAGATCCACGCGGCGGCGCCCGCGCGCGCGCCGCCAGCGCGCCTCCGCGTCGCGCTCGATCACCTCGCACAGCCCGTGCGTGATCGCTTCGAGCACGTGATTCCCCGACGCCAGCCCGTTCGACGAGACGTCGAGCCGCGGCGGCTGCTCGAATCGACAATCGAGCGTCACCGACTCGTCGGGCACGAGCACGCGCACGCCGCGCGCGAGATCCCAGCCCGGCACCCATGCCCACGGTGTGTCGAGATCCAGGCGCCCGCGCCGCCGCGGCAGCGTCTTCGGATCGATCGCGCCGCGCGCCTTCAGCGCCGCGTACGTCCCGCGCGTCTTCGGCAACGCGACGCGCTCCGCGTGCCAGCACTCGATGCTCTCCATCAGCGCGCTCGCGATCGCCGCCTCGCGCGAGACGCCCTTCCCCTGCGACGTCGACAAGCTCCGCCCGTTGGGACGGATCGCGCTCACGACCGGGATGCCGATCGTGTCGAGCCCCGTCACGTCCGCGACGCGCGTGACGCCGACCTTCGCGGCGACCCGCTTCGCGCGCGCGAGCGTGGTCGCCAGCGACGCCGCGCGATGGGTCCCGTCGACGAGCCGCTTCCTCGCCGCGTAGGCCCGATCGAAGACGATCAAGCCCGCCTCAGCCGTGTCGCCGTGCCGAGCATGACCGCGCCGACGATAAGCGCTCCGATCGACGGGATCCAGATCGATCGCGACAAGCTCGCGAGCGCCGTGTCGAGGACGTCGCCGAGGACGCCGCGCAACGCGGGCGAGCCGCGCGCGGCGAGCTGCTCGAGCTGATCTTCCACGCGCCCTTCGGCGACCAGCCACGCCGCGATCGTCGCCCCGCCCGCGGCGACGAACGCGACGCCGAGCCACGCGGCGATCGGCCGCGCGCGCCGATGGATCACGACGAGCACGAGGATCGCGAGCACGATCCCGATCCCGGCGACGATGCTCACCCACGCCGCGGCGTGATTGAGCTTCTCGAGCGTCGCGAGCTTCTCGCCGATCGCCCCGGTCGCCTCGGGGCCGAGCCCGAGGTGCTCGTGCCCGGTGTCGAACGTCAGATCGAGCGGCGCGTCGTCGCGGAAGTGCGCGACCAGGTGCCCGATCAGCTGATCCGACATCGCGTGCATCTGCTCCGCGGTCACCGGCACCTGGCCGACCTTCAGCTGGTCGTAGAGCCGATCGAACACGCGGTTCTTGGCGAGCGCGTCGGCGAAGTAGCTCTCGGCGACGACGTTCGAGTGAACCGCATGCGTCGCGACGAACCCGGCGAACGCGACGACGATCAGCGCGCTCAGCACGATCGACGCGAGGGTCTTCACCGCGAAATGTTATCTTGCGCCGCCGTGACGCGCATCAACGAGAACTACCAGAAGCTCAAGGCCGGTTATCTCTTCCCCGAGATCGGGCGCCGCGTGCGCGAGTACGCGAAGGCGAACCCCGACGCGAAGGTGATCCGCCTCGGCATCGGCGACGTCACCGAGCCGCTCGTGCCCTCGATCGTCCGCGCGATGCACGAGGCCGTCGACGAGATGGCGCGCCGCGACAGCTTCAAGGGCTACGGCCCCGAGCAGGGCTACGACTTCCTGATCGACGCGATCCGCGAGCACGACTACGCGTCGCGCGGCGTGTCGCTCGATCGCGACGAGATCTTCGTGAGCGACGGCTCCAAGTGCGACGTCGGCAACGTGCAGGAGATCTTCGCGAACGACGCGAAGATCCTCGTCACCGATCCGGTCTATCCCGTGTACGTCGACTCGAACCTGATGGCGGGGCGCGAGATCGCGTACCTCGAGGCGACCGCGGCGAACGGCTTCGTGCCCGCGCCTCCGTCGGGCGGAGGGATCGACGTCGCGTACCTGTGCTCGCCCAACAACCCGACCGGCGCCGTCGCGACCAAGGCGCAGCTCGCGCAGTGGATCGCGTGGGCGCGCGCGACCGGCGCGGTGATCATCTTCGACGCGGCGTACGAGGCGTACATCCGCGACCCGGACTTGCCTCGCTCGATCTACGAGATCGATGGTGCCCGCGAGGTCGCGATCGAGGTCCGCAGCTTCTCCAAGCGCGCCGGCTTCACCGGCGTGCGCTGCGCGTTCATGGTCGTGCCGAAGGCGCTCGGCCCGCTCAACGCGATGTGGTCGCGCCGGCACACGACCAAGTTCAACGGCGCGTCGTACATCGTGCAGCGCGGCGCCGCGGCGGTGTACTCGCCCGATGGCCTCGTGGAGACGCGCGCGCAGATCGACTTCTACCTGGAGAACGCGCGCATCCTGCGCGAGGGGCTCGCGAAGTCGGGCTTCACGATCTTCGGCGGCGTCCACGCGCCGTATCTCTGGCTCGAGACGCCCGGGCGCCAGCCGTCGTGGGACTTCTTCGATCAGCTGCTGTCGAAGGCGCACCTGGTCGGCACGCCGGGCGCCGGCTTCGGCCCGTCGGGCGAGGGCTACTTCCGCCTGTCCGCGTACAACTCGCGCGCGAACGTCGAAGAGGCGGTCGCGCGGATCGCGAAGCTGTAGTCACTCGCCGCAGGTCTCGCCGACCACGAACACGCCGGCGACCTTGGCGTCCTTGCCGTCCTTGACGACGGCGAGCACGACGAACGTCTGCGAGCCGGCGCACTCGGTGTAACCGAAGACGAAGGCCGCGTCCTTGATCGACGCGACGCCCTTCACGTGATCGGCGTACTGCGTGCCGAGATCGTTCTTGTGATACGTGCCGAGCTTGGCCTTCTTGATGTCCTCGTCGAGCGTGCCGCCGATGCAGTCGTAGACATCGCCGAGCTTGTCGGCGGTGCTGGTCGTCGCGACCGCGCACCTCACCTCGCCATCGCTGTCGGCGCCGGACACGAACGGCACCGCGGTCGAGGTCGCGAGCGCCTTCAGGTCGGGCTCGTCGCTACCCTTCAACGCCTTGAGCCACGCCTTCGCCGCCTTCTTGGCCTGACTGCTCGACGGCTTCGATCCGGCGATCGCGGTCGACGTGAGGATGAGCAGGACCGCGGCGGCGAGCGTGGTGCGCATCCGGCTATAGTACGCGCGTCCATGAGCGCTGAAGCGCCCGTCGCGAGCGTGCTCGGCCGAACCGTCGGCCAGTACAAGATCGTGTCGTTCCTCGGCGCGGGCGGGATGGCGGAGGTCTTCATCGGCGAGCACGAGGCGATCGGCCGGCAGGTCGCGATCAAGGTGCTCATGCGCGAGCTGTGTCAGCAGCCGCAGGTCGTCGAGCGCTTCATGAACGAGGCGCGCGCGCTCGGCCGCATCACGCACCCCAACGTCGTCGAGATCTACGACGTCGGGCGCCTCGACGATCGCGTGTGCATCGTGATGGAGCTGCTCCGCGGCGAGCCGCTGTCGCGCATGGTCGCGCGGCGCGGCCGCCTCACCGTCGGAGAATCGGTCGCGGTCGCGCAGCAGGTCGCCGACGCGATGGCCGCCGCGCACGAGCGCAAGATCATCCACCGCGATCTCAAGCCCGACAACGTGTTCGTCGCGTCCGACACCGACGGCCTCCGCATCAAGGTCTTGGACTTCGGCGTCGCCAAGCTCCTCGACGGCGCCGGCGCGGTCGCGACCGCGACCAAGACCGCGCTCGGCACCGCCGCGTACATGGCGCCCGAGCAGTTCAAGTCGTCGCGCCAGGTCGATCACCGCGCCGACGTCTACGCGCTCGGCTGCATGCTGTTCGAGCTGCTCACCGGCGCCCCGCCCTATCCGCAGAAGAACCTCGCGCAGCAGATGCTCGCGCACGCGACGGCCGCGATCCCGGTCGCGAGCGCCGCGAACCCCGAGGTGCCGCCGTCGCTCGATCACGCGCTCGCGCACATGCTTGCGAAGTCTCCCGACGAGCGGTTCGGATCGATGGCCGCGGTGCGGAACGCCCTCGGCAACGCGACCGGGTCGGCGCCGCCGCCGGCCGCGTTCGCACCGGCGACCGGCTCGCTCGCGATCGCGACCGCGCCCGAGACGGATCGCGCGACCACCGAGGCCGTCGCGCCGGCGCGATCGCATCGTCTCTTGCTCGTCGTCATCCTCGTCGCGATCGCCGCCGCCGCGGGCTTGATCACCGCCCTCGCGACCCGTTGAGACTCGTGGCACAGTGTGCGCGTGAAACGCCTCCCCGTCGTCGGAGGACCGGGTGAGCGCGGCCCCGATCCGTCGCCCGCGCCGCTCTCCGTCTTCGACATCTTCAAGATCGGCATCGGCCCGTCGAGCTCGCACACGGTCGGTCCGATGCGCGCGGCGCGCCGCTTCGCGGAGGCCGCCGCCGCTCTGCCCGGCGTCTCCCGGATCAAGGTGGAGCTGTACGGATCGCTCGGCTTCACCGGCAAGGGCCACGGCTCCGATCGCGCGGTGATCCTCGGGCTCGAGGGCGAAGAGCCGTCGACCGTCGACGTCGACGCGATCCCTGCGCGGGTCGCGCGCGCCGAGCGCGAGAAGACGGTCGCGCTGCTCGGCACGCGTACGGTCGCGTTCGATCCCGCGCACGATCTGATCTTCCGCCGCAAGGAGACGCTGCCGCTCCACCCCAACGGGATGAAGTTCACGGCGTATACGGATCAGGAAGCGATCCTCGAGAAGATCTACTACTCGGTCGGCGGCGGCTTCGTCGTCGACCACGCGGGCGCGCCCGACGTGCAGCCGCAGGTCGCGACCGTGCCGCACCCGTTCGAGACCGCCGCCGATCTGCTGCGCCAGTGCCACGACACCGGGCTGTGCGTGTCGTCGCTCGTCCTCGAGAACGAGCGCGCGCTGCGCCCCGAAGCGGAGACCCGCGCGCGGCTCGCCGAGATCCACAAGACGATGGACGCCTGCATCCGGCGCGGCTGCGAGCGCGAGGGCATCCTGCCCGGCGGGCTCAAGGTGCGCCGCCGCGCCGCCGCGATCCATCGCAAGCTCAAGAGCGACGCGCACGGCCCCGGCGATCCGCTCGGGATCCTCGACTGGGTCAACCTGTGGGCGCTCGCGGTCAACGAGGAGAACGCCGCCGGCGGACGCATCGTCACCGCGCCGACCAACGGCGCGGCCGGGATCATCCCCGCGGTCCTGCAGTACTACCGTCGCTTCGTGCCGGGCGCCGACGACGACGGCGTGCAGCGCTTCCTGCTCACCGCCGCGGCGATCGGCTTCCTGTACAAGAAGAACGCGTCGATCAGCGGAGCGGAGGTCGGCTGCCAGGGCGAGGTCGGCGTCGCCTGCTCGATGGCGGCCGGCGGGCTCGCCGAGGTCATGGGCGGCACGCCCGCGCAGGTCGAGAACGCCGCCGAGATCGGCATGGAGCACAACCTCGGGCTCACCTGCGATCCGATCGGCGGCCTCGTGCAGGTCCCGTGCATCGAGCGCAACGCGATGGGCTCGATCAAGGCGATCAACGCCGCGCGCCTCGCGCTCGCCGGCGACGGCACCCACAAGGTCTCCCTCGACAAGGTGATCCGCACGATGCGCGACACCGGCGCCGACATGAGCTCGAAGTACAAGGAGACGGCGCGCGGCGGCCTCGCGGTGAACATCATCGAGTGCTGAGCGCGGGGCCTTTTGCCCCAGCGAATTGCGTTATCGTCGGCTCGTGCCCGCTGACGCCGCGCTGCTGACGGACATCCCGCTGTTCGCGACCCTCGACGACGACGAGCGCAAGCTGCTCGCCGACGTCGTCGATCTACGGACGCTCAAGAAGGGCGACATGCTCTTCCGCGCCGGCGACCCGGGCCACGCGATGTACGTCATCGTGAAGGGCGAGATCGAGCTCTTCATCAAGGACCACGCCGGTCAGAAGATCACGCTGATGGAGTCGCGCCAGGGCGACGTCTTCGGCGAGCTGGCGATGCTCGACGAAGGCCCGCGCACCGCGAGCGCGCTCGCGACCGACGACGCCGAGCTGCTCGAGCTCGACCGCGACGACATCCTCTTGCTCGTCACCAAGAAGCCGGAAGCGGCGCTCCACATGCTCGGCGCGATGGGCGCGATGACGCGCAAGGCCGACATGCTCTTGCGCACGCGCGTCGCGAAGAACGCCAACGAGGCGATCGAGCAGCAGGCGGACCGCGGCGGCATCGTGCTGCGCGTCGCCGACTCGGTCGCGGCGTTCTCCGGGTCGATCTCGTTCCTCGTCCTGCACGTCGTCATCTTCACGATCTGGATCTCGCTGAACCTCGGGCTCACGCCGATCGCACCGTTCGACGAGTACCCGTTCGGCCTGCTCACGATGGCGGTCTCGCTCGAGGCGATCATCCTGTCGACCCTGCTCTTGTTCTCGTCGAACCGACAGGGCGAAAAGGATCGCATCCGCGCCGACATCGAGTACGAGGTGAACGTGAAGGCCGAGCTCGAGGTCGCGCACCTGCACGAGAAGCTCGACCACCTGCACGAAGACGTCCTCTCGCGCCTCGCGAAGATCGAGCGCGCGACCGGCGCCGCGAAGCTCGCGTAGCGCGCTCAGATCAGCGCGCGCAGCCAGGTCCGCAGCTTGCGCCAAGCGACGAGCGGGATCTCGTGCGCGCCGTCGAACGGCGCCCAGGTGACGTCGCAGCCGGCCGCGATCGCGGCGTCGCGCAGCGCGAGGCCGGCGGAGAACGCGAGATCGTCGTCGGCCTCGCCGTGCGTGAGCAGCGCGGGCAAGCCGCCCAGCGGCGCGGCCTCGACGAACGCGCGCTGCGACGACCACGCGATGCGCGTCGCCGACAGGAGCGCGAGCCCGCGGATCGCGCGCGGCGCGCGCAGCTGGGTGTCGAACGCGAGCATGCCGCCCGACGAGAAGCCGCCGAGGATCACGGGGCGACCCGCGGCCTCCTCGATCACGCGATCCACGATCGCGCCGCACAGCGCGCGCGCCGCCGGCAGATCGGCCGGCTCGTAGGTCGCGAAGTCGCGCGGCCCGATCGACATCGCCTCCAGGCGCGCGGCCGGATCGATGTGCCACCACGCGCGGCCGCGCGGCTCGCCTGGGACCAGCGCCGCCGGCGCCGGGCCCTCCGGGAAGTAGAAGCGCGCGGGCACGCCGAGCGAGTGCGCGAACGGCGCCAGCTCCTCCGGCTTCATCGCGAAGCCGTGCAAGAGGATCACGAGCGCGCGCGCGTCGTCGCCGCCGATCGCGATCGTCCGCCGCCCCGCGAGCTCGATCTCCTGCTCGGGCAACATCGGCATCACAACGTGTCGAGGTACTCGACCATCGTCGCGACGACGTCCCCGCGACGCCACTCGCGGTACATCTGGTGATCGACGTCGTCGACCTGCGCGAGCGTGATCGACGAGCCGGGCGCGGTCACGCGCGTGAACAAGCGCTCGAGCCGGTTGTGCAGGTAGATCAGGCCCTCGTCGCCCTCGGCGAACAAGAGGTGGATCTTCGCGCGCTTCTTCGCCAGCGCGGTCAGCCAGCGTCCCGGGTAGTTCATCATCCCGAGGCGATCGAGCATGGTCCACTTCGCGCCCTTCGCGTGCTCGCGCGCGCGGATCACGTTGCGGCGCTCGAGCGTGTCGATGATGCGGACGTCGAGCGGCTCGCCCGGGAACCAGTAGAGCTGCGGGTTGATCGCGATCACCGCGTCGACATGCGACAAGAGCGACGCGCGCATGCCGATCCACGCGCCGGCGCACAAGCCCGCGAGCACGACCCGCTCGTACCCGCGCGCGCGCAAGGCCGCGACCGACGCGATCGCCTCGTCGATGCAGTGCGCGTCGTACGGGCGGCCCGGCGCGTGTCCGCGATCCGGACTCTCGCCCCAGCCGCTGAAGTCGAGCCGCAAGGTCGGCCAGCCGCGCAGGTTCATCTCGCGCGTGTACTCGACCCAGCAGCGACCGGGGCCGGTGTGCGGCTCGGAGCCCGAGTTGAGCCAGACGACGATCGCGTCCTTGGCGGGCGCGGCGCCGGCCGGCGTGCCGAGGATCGCGACCAGCGGCGGATCGCCGAGCTCGATCACCTCCTCGACGAGCGCGCCGCCGTTCAGGCTGATCTCGGCGCGCGTGCGCGGGTTGATCCCAGCCGCCGCTCGGGGTGCTACCCCGGGTCCTCCGGCTTCGCCGTCGGCTCGGCCTTCGGCCTCGGCCCTGCCCCTCTTCGCGGCGGCATCCGCGCCGCCGAAAGTTCCGGGCCCGATCCACGCGGCGATCGCGTCGACGATGTGCTCGGGCACGGTCGCGCCCTCGGCCGGGATGTCGAGCGCGGTCTCCGCGCCGTCGAGCACCTGCACGTCGGTCTCGGCGCCCAGCGCGCGCAGGCGCGCGATCGTCGCCTCGCACGGGCGATCCGGACGCGCGACGATCAAGACCCGCTTGGCCGGCGCGGCCGCGAGCTTGTCGGTGTCGACGACGTTCATCGCCGCCTGCGTCTCCGGCGAGAACACCGTGCCCGCGTAGACGATCGTGTTGCCCGGCTGGGGCCGCGCCTCGGTCGCGGGCACCGCGAGGCCGAGCATGCGCAGCTCCTTCATGAACCGCTTGCCCGACGTCACCGGCACCCACGCGACGACGCGATCGACCTCGAGCGCGGCGCCCTCGGTCAGCGCGAAGGTCGCGCCGACGCGCAGGCCCATCAGCGTGACGTGCGAACAACCGAGCGCGCGCACCTCGGCGACCGCGTGCGCGAGCGACGCGCGCCACGCGGCGACGCGGCCTTCGTCCCAGCGATCGCCGGCGGAGTCGCCGAGCCCGTCGTAGTCGAGCCGCAAGACGCCGTGCCCGTTGGTCGCGAGCTTCTCGGCGAGCACGCGCAGGGTCCGATACGACGACCAGTACTCGTAGCCGATCGGCGGCGCGATCACGACCGCGTGCGTGCCCGCGCCCGCCGCCGGCTCGGTCCACCAGCCGCACAGCGGCCGCTCCTTCGGTCCGAACCAGCGCGCCGTCGTGACGAAGCCGCTCATGTCGCTCATGTCCAGCGATCCTTCAGCGCGTTGATCGGCCGCTCGAGCACGACGAACGAGATCGCCGCGAGCGCGAACGAGATCGCGCCGACCGCGCCGACGAACAAGACGTCGGCGACCAGCGGGTTCATCCCGCTCAGGCGATCGCCCAGGTGGTCGCCGAGCAAGAACTTCACCGGCAGGTGGAAGACGTACATCGCGTAGCTGTAGCGACCGACCAGCCGCAGCGCCGGGTTCGTGAAGATCGCGCGCCAGCCGGTCGGCGCCGGCGACGCGCACTCCGCGACCAAGAGCGCGAACAGCACCGCGAGCAGCGAGTAGCCGATCGACTGCACGACCCACTCGAAGCGGTTCAAGCCGTGTGCGTAGACCATCACCGCGGCGAGGCCCGCGAGCGCGATCGACGCCGCCGGGATGCGCACCTTGTGCAGGATCTCGCGCCCGCGCTCGCTGCGCATCGCGATCGCGACCAGCGCGCCGAGCACGAGGCCGTCCATGCGCGCGAAGCTCGCCGAGTACATCCACTTGTCGGGCACGCCGGAGACCCGCATGCCGATGCGCGACCCGAGCGCGATCACCGCGAGCGCGCCGCAGACGTACGCGAACGTCTTGAGCCGCAGGCGCAGCGCCAGCGCCGGCCAGATCAGATAGAACTGCTCCTCGACGGCCAGCGACCAGAAGTGCGACAGGCCGCGGATCGGCGTGCCGAGCAGATCGGTCCAGTTCGAGACGTAGAGCCAGTAGCCGACCTGCTCGCTGGTCGGCACCACCGCGGCCGCGACGAACAGCGGCACGATCAAGAAGCGGCCGATCAAGAAGATGTAGTAGAGCGGGAAGATGCGCAGCGAGCGGCGCGCGTAGAACGTGCGCAGCGCGCGCGGCTTGCCGCGGCTGTCGAGGAGGATCCCGGTGATCAGGAACCCCGACAGCACGAAGAAGAGCTGCACGCCGATCCATCCGGCGTCGACCGCGAAGACCCAGAGCTTCTGCGCGAGGGTCGCGTGCGCCTCGATGCCGGTCGCGTTGTGCATCACGACCACGAGGATCGCGAGGCCGCGCAGGCCGTCGAGGGCGGGCATGTGGGCGCGGGGGGCGCTCATCGGCGTGCCTTCCTTGCCAGCGCGGCCGCGACCTCGCGCTCGAGGACGGCGTGCGACCAGCGCGGCGTGTACGTGTGATCGGGTCCGTCGATGATGCGCAGCCACAGGAGGCCGCGCGACTCGAGGCGCGGCGCCGTCGAGCCCGTGCGCTCGCGGAAGAGCGGCAGGCCCGGCTCGCGATCGCAGAAGAGGAACGTGGTCGCGACGCGGCGGCGCGCGAGCTGCATCAGCTCGGTCCCGAGATCGTCGTCGAGCTTGATGCCGATGCGGCGCACGGCGTCCTTCGCCTGCGCGCCGAGCAGGCCGGTGACGCGCTTGCGCAGCATGCGCGCGAGGTGACCGACGTCGACCTGGCCGCGCAGGAGCTTCTTCCACGACTCCATGCTGCGGATCGATTGCTTGTAGCGCGCGGTCTCGGCGGCGGCCTCGTACGGCTTGTCGTCGATGCCGCTGCCGGGCTCGCCCGGGTTGATCACGATCAGGCCGGTCCACGGCTGGCCCGCGGCGGCGGAGTGCAGCGCGTAGTAGCCGCCCGAGCACAGGCCCGAGACGTAGACGTCGTCGGTGCCCTGGCGCCGGCACCACGACAGGATCGCCGCGGTCTCGGCGAGCGCGTGATCGTGATAGACGAGGCGCTCGGGGTGATCGCCGTACGCGGGCGCGTCGCCGATGCCGCTGAGATCCGCGCGGACGACGAGCGTGCCGTCGGCGGCGAGCTTGCGCGCGAACTGCACGTGCAGGCGGTTCGGGCCGATGCGGCGCACGCAGCCCGCGTTCAGGAACACCAGCGCCTTCTTGGGGCGGCCCGCGGGGCGCGTCACGATCGCGTGGACGGCGCCGGCGATCACGACCGGCTCCTCGGTGATCGTGCCGAGCGCGGCGGCGCGCATCGTCGCGACCGCGGGGACCGGCGCGTCGGCCGGGAGGCGCGGCCGCGCGCACGCGAACGCGATCGTCGCGTCGATGATCTGCTGCGGCACCTCGGCCTTGTGCGGATCCATGACGAGCTCGACGTAGCCGGGCAGCTGCGTGGCCTCGACCTCGACGCCCTGCGCCCGCAACGCGGCGATCCACTTCTCGCTCGGCGGCATGTCGTCGCGGTCGATCACGAGCACGGCCGGCGCAGGCTCGAGCTTCTCGAGATCGATCGCGGTCAACGCGTCGCGCGTCTCCGCGGTGATCGCGAAGCCGATCGCCTCTTGGATCGATTCGTCGACCGCCCCGCCCTCGGGCGGCGGCAGCAGCCCGAGCGAGCCCTGCAACGCCTTCATCTCGCGCAGCCAACGCTTGCCCGACACGACCGGCGCGATCGCGACCAGGCCGACGACGTCGGCGGGCGAGCGCGCGAGCGACGCCGCGAGCAAGGCGCCGAGGCGCACGCCGGCGAAGACGATGCGATCGGCGCCGCGGGCGCGCGCGAGATCCGCGGCGGCGTTGATCGACGCGCGCCACCGCCCGACGCGATCGGGATCGAGATCATCGCCGGCGCTGTCGCCGGTCCCGTCGAGATCGACGCGCACCGCGACGCAGCCGGCGGCCGCCGCGTCGACGGCGAGGTGGCGCAGGCCGCGGTGCGCGCACACCGCCTCGTAGCCGAACGGCGGGACGATCACGAGACCGACGCCGTTCGCGGCGCCCTTCGCCGGCATGTGGACGGTCGCGAACCACGGCCGCGAGGCGGCGCCGATGTAGAGCGGCTCCGGCGCGGGCACGACCGCGGGCGCGCGAGCGGGCGCCGCGCTCACGACCTGACCTCGACGCGCGCGGTCGCTTCCGCGTTGAGCGCGGTGATCGTGAGCTTCCCGGCGCCGAGCGCGCGCACGGTCTTCGACGCGCCGGGCGCGAGGTGGAAGTAGTTGTCGTCGGTCTGCACGCCCTCGAGCTCGATCGACTGCGCGAAGCGGCGCGCGCTGATCGTGATCGCGCCGCCTTCGCAAGACGCCGCGAGCCCGACGTCGAGCTCGCGCCCGCGCGGCCGGCCGACCGGGAAGTGGAACGCCTCGGCGATCGTCACGCCGTCCCGCTTCACGGTCGCCACGACCAGATCGCAGGTCGGCGGCCCGAACCGATACGCATACGAGACATCGGCGAAGTACTCCAACATCGAGACGGCGTTGACCTCGATCGCGCCGTGCGCCGGCACCTCGATCGGCTTGGTCGCGCGCGCGACCGCGACCTCGCCGGCGCGATACATCGCGAGCTCGAGCTCCGCGGAGAGCACCGCGCCCGGATCGTTGACGACATGGATCGCGAGGCCGCTCGTGCCCTCGTCGGTGATCGCGCACGCGATCGGCGCCAGCGCGCGCTTGAGCGCGTACCACGCCGGCTTCGGCGCCCCGCTCGCGTCGACGACGCCCCACCCCGCCCCGCTCCACAGATCGCGCAGGAACCAGATCAGCGCGCCTCGCGTCTGCGAACGCGCGCGGCGCCACTCGCCGAACGCGTGCGCCATCACCTCGCCGCTCGCGACCTTGGCGAGCGCCAGGTAGCGATCGGGATCCGCGGTGCGCAGCGCGACCGGATCGACGCCGTACAAGAGCGCCGTGTAGTGATCGCGGACGTCGTCGAAGTCCCAGCCCGCGCCGAGATCGCGCGGCACGCGCGCCTTCCACGACGGATGGTGCACGCGCGCGCCCGGCGCGACCGTCGCGGGCACGTTCGCGAACGCGAGGCACTCGCTCGCGAAGCGGACCTCGCTGCGGCGCGCGTCGTCGAGCGGGCGCAGGTACGCGCCGACGCCGTAGTACGACGACGTGCCCGCGTTCGGCGCGTGCGGGAACGCGCCGCCGTGCGCCGACGACGGCCAGTACGGGACGTCGGGCAGCTCGGCGCTCGCGATCGCCGGCAGGAGCTCGTGCGCGAGCTTCGGCGCCCAGCGATCGCGCGTCGCGCCCCACATCGCGGCCTGCTGCTCGACCTCGCTGCCGCCGCACACGATCGCGAGCGACGGCCGGCCCGCGAGCCGCGCGAGCTGCTGGCGGACCTCGCGCGTGACGAGCTCGACGAACGTCGCGTCCTCGTCGGGATAGTCCATGTTCGCGAACATGAGGTCTTGCCAGACCATCACGCCGCGCGCGTCGCACGCGTCGTGGAACGCGTCGGACTCGTACACCATCGTGCCGCCGACGCGGATCATGTTCATGCCGCACGCCGCGGCCTGCGCGATCGCGGCGTCGACCGCGGCCGCCGGCGCGTCGAGCGTCACCGGGTCGATCGGCGTCCAGCACGCGCCGCGACAGAAGACGCGCACGCCGTTGACCTCCACCGCGAAGTCGCCGCCCGTTTGATCGACCGTGATCGTCCGGAAGCCGATCGAGCCGAGCTCGACCTGCGCCGCGCCCTCGGAGCTCGCGACCTCGAGGTGCGCGCGATAGAGCGCCGGCTCACCGTGCGTGTGCGGCCACCAGCGATCCGCCATCGGCACGACGAGCCGCCCCGCGTACTCGCCAGCGCCGACGTTCGCGGTGAGCGCGATCCGATGCTCGCGGCCGTTGCGCGTGAGCACGATCGACACCGGCGCCGGTCCGCCACTGGCGCCGCGCGCCTTGCAGATCACGCCCAGCACGCCG
>DATJIA010000062.1:0-2812 GCA_035493675.1 Kofleriaceae bacterium
ACCGATGTCCGCGACTCGACGTATCACCCGCGACCGGATCGAGATCGCGACGTTCCAGGTCCAGGTCGTGTCCGGGCCCGACGCGCCGGTCTCGATCGAGTCGGGCGCGAGCGACGTCACCGTCGGGACCGCGCCGGGGCAGACCGTGCGCCTCTCCGACGCGTGCGTGTCGCGCCATCACTGCGCGATCCGCGTCGTCGACGAAGGCCTCGTGTGCGAGGACCTCGGCTCGACCAACGGCACGTTCATCGCGGGCCGGCGCGTGAGCCGCGCGATGATCGCGCCCGGCGATCTGATCACGATCGGCGAGACCATGCTGTCGGTCGAGCTGCTCGGCGAGATGGCGAGCGAGCCGCTGTCGACCGGCGATCGGTTCGGGCGCGTGCTCGGGCGATCGGTCGCGATGCGGCGCGTGTTCGCGCTGCTCGAGCGCGTCGCCGCGTCGGAGGCGACGATCCTGCTCGAGGGCGAGACCGGCACCGGCAAGAGCGCGGTCGCCGAGGCGATCCACGAGACGAGCAAGCGCGCCGGCGCGCCGTTCGTCGTCGTCGACTGCGGCGCGTTGCCGGGCGCGTTGCTCGAGAGCGAGCTGTTCGGCCACGAGCGCGGCGCGTTCACCGGCGCGGTGTCGTCGAGGATCGGCCTGTTCGAGAGCGCGCAGGGCGGCACGATCCTGCTCGACGAGATCGGCGAGCTGCCGCTCGATCTGCAGCCGAAGCTCCTGCGCGCGCTCGAGCGTCGCGTCGTGCGTCGCGTCGGATCGTCGCAAGAGATCCCGGTCGACGTGCGCTTGATCGCCGCGACCCATCGCGATCTGCGCCGCGAGGTCAACCAGGGCAAGTTCCGCTCGGATCTCTGGTACCGGCTCAACACCGTGCGCCTGGTGCTGCCGCCGTTGCGCGAGCGGCGCGACGACATCGCGATGCTGATCGCGAGCTTCTATCAAGACCTCATCGGCGATCCGCACGCGTCGCCGCCCGCCGAGCTCGTGCGCGGGATGATGCGCGGGACCTGGAACGGCAACGTGCGCGAGCTGCGCTCCGCGGTCGAGCGCGCGCTGGTCGGCGCGCCCGCGATCGACGAGGCGAAGGACGAGGAGCTCGACCTGCCGTTCCGCGCCGCGAAGAGCCGCGCGACCAGCGAATGGGAGAAGCGCTACCTGCAGCGGCTGCTCCCCGCGCACGGCGGCAACGTCTCGCGCGCGGCGCGCGCCGCACGTATGGATCGCACACACCTCAGCGAGCTCGTGCACCGGCACGGGCTCGCCGGCGACGACGAGTAGCGCTCACGACGGCGTTACGAATCCCAGATCGATGAGGCGAGTCCCCCCGGTGACCGCCTGATTCCGGCGTGGTGCGCGGGAGGACCCATGGAACGTTCGTTGCAACCCACGGGGGCGTTGAAGGCTTCGGAGGAGATAGGCCGTTATCGTCTGATCGAGGCGATCGGCCGCGGCGGGATGGCCACCGTGTTCGCGGCGGAGCACGCCGCGCTGCGCCGTTCGGTCGCCGTGAAGGTGCTGCATTCGCACCTGACCTTCGACCAAGGGATGGCGCGCCGGATCGTGCGCGAGGCGCGGACGATCGCCGCGCTCCGCCACCCCGGCATCGTCGAGGTCTTCGACGTCGGCATCACCGTCGACGGGCGCACGTACCTCGTGATGGAGCTCTTGAAGGGCGAGTCGCTCGCGGATCGGCTCGCGCAGGGCGCGCTGACCGAGGAGCGCGCGGTCGTGTTCGCGCGGCAGCTCGCGTCGGCGCTCGAGGCCGCGCACGCGGCCGGCGTGATCCATCGCGACCTCAAGCCCGAGAACGTCTTCATCGTGCCCGACACCGACGTGCCGGGCGGCGAGCGCGTGAAGCTGCTCGATTTCGGGATCGCGAAGGGCGGCGACGAGTCGCCCGAGAAGACCAAGAGCGGCGTCGTGCTCGGCACGCCGTCGTACATGGCGCCCGAGCAGATCGAGCGCGGCGGCCGAGGGATCGACGCGCGCGTGGACGTCTACGCGCTCGGCGTGATCCTCTATCGCATGGTCACCGGCGCGTTGCCGTTCGGCGGCGCGAACACCGCCGAGATCTTCGCCGAGCACGCGCACATCGAGCCGGCGCCGGCGGCGAGCGTCGCGCCGGTGTCGAAGGAGCTGTCGCGGATCATCACGTGGTGCCTCGCCAAGCGGCCCGAAAAGCGATGCTCGTCGATGCGCGAGCTCGGCGCCGCGCTCGACGCGCACCTGACCAGCCTGCTCGCGCACGCGATCTTCGAGGAGGAGGACGAGACGACGCAGGTCGAGGTCGTGCGCGCGGCGCCGGCGCCGAAGCTCGACACGGTGACGACCTTGCGCACGCCCAAGGTCGAGCCCGCGCCGCGCTGGTTGATCGCGATCTTGATCGTGTGCATCGCGGTGGTCGGCTTGTCGATCGTGATGCTCGTGCGATCACGCGCGCGCCGCGAGGTCGCGACGACCTCGCCGCCGCCCGCATCTCCGGTCGTCGCGAGCGCCCCGGTCGTCGCGAGCGCCCCGTTCGTCCCGAGCGAAGCGCCGCAGGCCCGGAGTCGAGGGACCGAAGTCTCGATGCCCCCGATCGTCGTCACGCCGATCGCGAATGCGCCCGCGCGTCCGCGCCCGCGCGTCCGCACCAAGGCCGCGGTCGTTCCTCCACCACCACCACCGCCCCCGAAGGAGAAGACCTTTGCGACGGTCGAGCCCCCGACGCTCTACTAGCGCGGCGCTCGCGCTCGCCCTCGCGCTCGCGGGCACCGGCGCCCGCGCGCGCGCCGAAGAGGCCGACAGCGGCGACGTCGACGCGTATCG
>DATJIA010000063.1:0-5764 GCA_035493675.1 Kofleriaceae bacterium
GTCCGACAGGTCGTAATCGAGATCGAGGTAGTGATCGTTGAACGTGTGGTTCTGCTCGGGGTCGAGCACCTCGAGCAGCGCCGCCGCCGGGTCGCCGCGGAAGTCCATCGACATCTTGTCGATCTCGTCGAGCAGGAAGACCGGGTTGTTCGATCCGACCTTGCGCAGCGACTGCAGGATCTTCCCGGGCAAGGCGCCGATGTACGTGCGGCGGTGGCCGCGGATCTCGGCTTCGTCGCGCACGCCGCCGAGCGATTGGCGCACGAAGCGACGGCCGGTCGCGTGCGCGATCGATCGCGCCAAGGACGTCTTGCCGACGCCGGGCGGCCCGACGAGACAGAGGATCGGACCCTTCAAGCGATCGACGAGCGTCTGCACCGCCAAGTACTCGAGGATGCGCTCCTTGACCTTCTTCAGGCCGTAGTGCTCCGCCTCGAGGATGCGCTCCGCTTCCAAGATGTCGTGGCGGTCCTCGGTCTTCTCTTCCCACGGAAGCGCGAGCACCCAGTCGATGTAGTTGCGGACGACGGTCGCCTCCGCGGACATCGGCGACATCATCTTGAGCTTCTTGAACTCCTTGAGGCAGCGCTCCTTCGCCTCCTTGCTCATCCGCTTGTTCTTGATCTTCTGCTCGAGCTCGTTGAGCTCGTTCTTGAACTCGTCGCGGTCACCCAGCTCCTTCTGGATGGCCTGCATCTGCTCGTTCAGGTAGTACTCCTTCTGCGACTTCTCCATCTGCTTCTTCACGCGGGTGCGGATCTTCTTCTCGACTTGGAGAATCTCGATCTCGCCCTGCATGAGCTCGTAGAGGCGCTCGAGGCGCTTGGTCGGAGACGGAGTCTCGAGGAGCTCCTGCTTGTCCTTCAGCTTGAGCGAGACGTGCGCGACGATCGTGTCGCTCAAGCGGCCCGGATCATCGATCGTCTGCACGGAGACGAGCATCTCGGGCGGGATGCGCTTGTTGAGCTTCACGTAGTTCTCGAACACGCCCTGCACCGAGCGCATGAGCGCCGTGATCTCGACCGCGTTCTCGTCGGGCTCCGGGATCTCCTCGACCTCGACGACGAAGAACGGGTTCGACTGCTCGAACGCCTTCACGGTCGCGCGCGACTTGCCCTCGACCAGCACCTTCACGGTGCCGTCGGGCAAGCGCAGCAGCTGGATGATGTGGCCAATCGTGCCGACCGCGAAGATGTCCTCTTCGCGCGGGTCGTTGGTCTTCGCCTTCTTCTGCGCCGCGAGGAGCAGCTCGCGATCGCCGGCCATCGCCTCTTCGAGCGCGTTGATCGACTTCTCGCGCCCGACGAACAGCGGGACGACCATGTGTGGGAACACGATGATGTCGCGCAGCGGCAGCAGCGGCAGATTGCGCGGACCAGTCCCCCTCACGGCGTCGTCCTTCATGGCCGAATACTCTAGGGTGTGCGGCCGCAGAGGCAACATTCGTACAGGTACTTTCAGGTGCTTGCCGAGGCGGGACCCGCACCGAAGGTGTCGGGAGACGAGATCAGCAAGCACCAGGGATCGAGTGAATGGGGCGCAAAAGCCGCGGCGTGGTATGGCGCGGGTGCCGCGAGCCACTCCTCCCGCAGGGGTGAGAAACAGCAGTCGCGATGCCTCTCGTGCCGTAGCGATCGTCAGCGCGCCGACGCACAGCGGCCGCGGCATCGTGCATGCTCTCTTCGATCGAGCGCTAGATGGAGGCCCGCGTTCACCAGCCCTTGTACGAGCTCTTCTTGGTGCTCGAGCCGCTCCGGCCGCGCGCCCGGGAGCTCTTCACGATCCTCGAGCCGCTGCACCAGGCTGGCGCGCCGCTCGTGCGCGGTGTGGATCTGTACTACCGCCGCTCGAGCGACGTCGCGCTGATCGCGCTGCGCTACGACGAGCGCACGTTCACGCGCGAGCGCCTGCAGTTCGTGATCGATCTGGCGACCGGCGCGGGCATCCCGCTGCTCGATCCCGCGCGCATGAGCGAAGGCGATCGGCGCGGCTTCTACGGCGCGTACCTCTCGACCTACGACATCAAGATCGAGGATCAGCCGAACCTCCCCGCCGCGTTCGCCGCGCTCGCGACGCGCATCGACGAGCAGACGCTCTCGACGGAGAAGCCGACGCCCGCGCGCGGCGCGCTCGGCAAGCTCGCGCCCGCGCATCAATCCGTCGACGTGCGCGAGGCGATGCCGCTCGCCGAGCAGGCGCGGCTCGCGCGATCGCGCGCGGACCTGCGCGCGCGCGCGATCACGTCGACCAAGACGCCGACGATCCCGGTGACGCGGCCGCCGAGCGCGGATCCGGCGCCGCTCGCGCCGTCGAACACGATCGACGTGCGCTTCCTGCGCGGCGGCGCCTGGACGACCGCGCGGCTGCGCGCGCTGTCGGTGAAGGGCGCGTACCTCGTGACCGGCGCGCCGCCGCGGCTCGGCGACAGCGTGCACGTCGCGCTCGGCTTCCGCGAGAGCGGCGCGCTCCTGCGCGGGACCGTCTATCACGTGACGACCGCCGCCGACGCGATGGCGACCGGGTCATCGGGGTTCGCGGTCCGCTTCCCGGTCTATCCGTCGGCGGGGCGCACGCAGCTGATCGAGCTCTTGACCGCGGCGCGCGAAGCCGGCGTGACGATCAAGCCGCCGCCGACGCGCCACGCGGTCCGCTTCCCGGTGTGCTGGCCCGTGCAGGTCGGCTTCGGCGAGGACAGCTTCCACGCCGACGCGCTCGACGTCAGCGAGCACGGCCTGTTCGTCGCGACCGACGAGACGATCGAGGTCGGCGAAGAGATCAGCATCGCGGTGCCGATGGAGGAGGGCGACAGCGTCACCGCGCGCGCGCGGATCGCGCGCGTGTTGCCGCCGCGCGAGGCGTCGCCGCGCGGACTGCGCGGCGGCAGCGGCGTCGAGCTCACCGGCATGAGCGACGTCGATCGACGGATGTGGAACGGCTTCCTCGATCGCGTGCGCAAGCGGACCGAGCGGCGCGTCGTGGTCGGCGCGTCGCCGCAGCGGATCGACGAGATCGCATCGGCGCTGACGAGCGCGGGCTACAGCGTGACGACCGGCAGCGACGCCGGCGTGCTCGTGCGCCTCGCGGATCTCGAGCCGCGCCCGCCCGACGCGGTCGTGATCGAAGCCGGTCTCGCCGCGCAAGGGCCCGACCATTGGCTCGAGCAGGTCTTCTCTGCGCGCCAGGTGCCGTGCGTCACGGTCAACGGCGACGGTCGCCGCACGCGCTGCGTGGTCGACCGTCTGCTGCAGGTCGCGGCGTAACACACACGCACGCATGTACCGGTGTTCACGGTGTGCCGGTCGGGCACGCGATCGCGGCCTCACGCCGCGGATTGCGTTGCGGATTCCGGCGGATTGGCGCGCGCGGCTACTGGCCCCTTTCTTGTAAGAGTTATCATTCCAGGCGAACCTTCGCCGAAAGGGAATGACTATGAAGCGCATCGCATCGCTTGCTCTGTTTGGCGCGGCTCTGTTGGCTCCTGCGGTCGCTTCGGCCCAGGGCTACTACGGCCCGCCCCCGGGCGGTGGCGGTTACTACGCGCAGCCGCCGGGGCTCCTGCCGGGCGGATACTTCGATCGCACCGGTCGCCTCGCGCTCGGGTTCAGCATCGGGCTCGGCGGCATGAGCTCGAGCAACCAAGGCGACATCGGTTGCCCGTCGTGTGACTGGAACCCGGTCGCGGGCGAAGCCGACTTCCACGTCGGCGGCATGCTCAGCCCGCAGTTCGCGCTGCTCTTCGAGCTCCAGCTCAACGCGCAGACGATCGATCAGGTCAACCAGGGCGAGGGCACGGTCACGCTCTCGCAAGGCGTCGCGATGATCGCGGGCCAGTACTGGGTCACGCCGCACCTCTGGATCAAGGGCGGCATCGGCGCGGCGCACCTCTCGTACGACTTCAACGACGCGTACCAGACGCAGTCCGAGCCGATCGACAACGGCGCGGCGCTGATGGCGGGCGCGGGCTACGAGGTCTACGCGACGCGCGAGTTCGCGGTCGATCTGCAGGCGCGCATCATCGAGGGCACCTACAAGGGCATCGACGATCAGATCACGTCGGGCACGGTCGGCGTCGGGTTCAACTGGTACTGAGAGATCGGGCCTCAGGCCTCAGGCTTCGGGCCTCGGCCCAGAAGACGCGAGCGCAGGCTCGCGTTCTTCGTTTTCGGATCCTCTCCGGGGAGGCCCGAAGCCCGAGGCCCGAGGCCCTATTCCAGGAAGTCGAGGTCGCTGTCCGCGCCCGTGTAGAACCAGCGCGAAGGATCGAGCGTGGGCGAGAGATCGTCGCCGTCGGGGACCATGACCAGGTAGGGCTTGGACTCGCGCTCGACGAAGCCGTGGCGCCAGAGCGCGCGGCGCTGGCCGTCGGCGGCCATCAGCTTGAGGTCGACGAGATCGGCGCCGGCGCGCGAGGCGTGGGCGGCGATCGTGCGGAGCGCGCGGCCCCACACGTGCGCGGGCGCGACCAGATCGACGACGCGGATGCCGCGCGCGAGCCGCTCGAGCGCGCACACCGCGATCGGCTCGCCGCGATCGAGGATCACGAACGGATCTTGTTTGTGCGCCGGCGCGTCGAGGAAGCGCCACGTGTAGAAGGCGGCGTCGCGCACGGCGGCGAGGTGCAGATCGCCGCGCGACGCGTGCCAGATGCGATCGACGCGCGGATCGTCGCGGCGGACCGGATCGAGCGTGCCGAGCCCGCCGCGCGGGCGCAGGAGCAGCGCGAGCATCGCGTCGACGCTCGGACGTCGCGTGAGCGCGCGGCCCGACAGCGGACGCATCCAGCGCGCGACCGCGCCGATCTCGCGCGAGCCGCCGGCCTTGAGCGGCGTGACGTTCATCGGGCCGGGCGCGCCGTACATGCAGCGGATGCCGTGCTCGCGCATCGCGCGCCGCGACGCCTCGTGCAGCATCCCGCCGAGCCCGCGGCGCCGGAACGCGGGGCGCACGTAACCGTCGCCGCCGAGCGCGCCGAGGACGTTCGCGCCGTCGAGCCACAGGCGGAACGGGAAGAACGACGTCATGCCCGCGATCGTCGCCGACGTCTCTTCCTCGACGACCCAGGTCAGCGCGCGCCCGCCCGGGTTGCGCTGGTACAGCCACGTGTAGCGCGCGCGCGGATCCGCCTGCGGCACGTGCTCGGCGAGGAGCTCCAGCACCGCGGGCGCGTCGGCCTCCGACGCCATCCGCACGCGGAACGACATCGTCGACGGGAGATCGTCGTCATCGCGGCGAAGAGAAGACAGGGCCGTAATACGTCAGGCTAGCGCCGCGCGAGATACTCGCGAGGCACCCGACGCACGATCTGCCGGAATCAGAAAGACTCGCGAAAGTGTGGCGAGGCGTCTCAGCCCGCGTCGGCGGCCTTCGCGTCCTTCGCGTAGCTGATCAGCGGCGGCGCGTGCTTCTCGATCACTTCTTCGTTGATCACGACCTCGCTCACGGGCTGGCCGGGCGTCTCGTACATGATGTCGAGCAGCGCCGCCTCGAGGATCGCGCGCAGGCCGCGCGCGCCGCTCTTCTGATGCGCCGCCATGTTGGCGACCTTGTAGAGCGCGCCCTTCGTGAACTTCAGCTTCACGCCGTCCATCTCGAACAGCTTCTGGTACTGCTTCACGAGCGCGTTCTTCGGCTGCGTGAGGATCTGCACCAGCGCCTCTTCGTTGAGCTCGTGGAGGGGCGCGATCACCGGCAGGCGGCCGATGAACTCGGGGATCATGCCGTACTTGAGCAGATCCTCGGGCTGCACTTCCTTGAGCAGCTCCCA
>DATJIA010000064.1:0-13120 GCA_035493675.1 Kofleriaceae bacterium
CGTGCCCGCGATGGACGCCGATGGCTGCGGCTGCCGCACGAACCGCCCGACCCCGGGCGCGCTCCTGCCGTTCTTCGCGGCCGGCCTGCTCGCGTTCCGCCGCCGCCGCCGCGCGCTCAGTGCGTGAGGCGCCACGATTTCGGGCAGTGATTCGCCCGGAGCGGGCACGCGGCGTGCGCGATCGGGCGAAGAACCACCGCAGGGGACCGATCGCATTCGATGGCTCGAGGCGCGGGCCGTTCGACTGCGCGCTCGCTCGCTTCGCTCGCTCGCGCTCCGCTCACGGCGAACGGGAGAGCGGAGCGGCAACGGCAACGGCAACCGCAACGGTAGCGGCAGCGGCAGCGGCAGCGGCAGCGGCAACGGTAGCGGTCAGAACAGCGTCGCTTCGATCCCGGTGTAGAGCCGCGCGCCGATCAGGCTCGGCTCGTACAGCACCGTGCGATCGTCGAGGACGAAGCGCGGCCGCTGCGTCGCGAAGTAGCCGCCGAGCTCGACGACGAAGCGCGCGCGCGCGCCGAGCGCGAGCTCGCCCGCGATGCCGAGCGTCGCCGCGCTCCACGTCGACGTGTTCGTGCGCGAGTCGACCAAGCCCATGCCCGCGCCGCTGATGCGCGCGACCTCGCCGCCCGCGCACGCCCATCCGCCGACGACCCGCACGCACGCCTCGCCCGCGCCGCCGGTGAGCCCGACGTCGACGCCCGCGTCGGGCGTGCCCTCGAGCGACGAGAACCGATGCGGGAACCAGCGCACCGACGCGATCACCGCGAGGCGTCCGTGCGTGAACGCGAGGCCGGCGTCGAGGCCCGCGCCGCCGCCCGGCATGGTGCCGACGTCGACCGCGCCGCGCACGCGCACGCCGAGCCGCCTCGTCACGACCTCGGGCGGCGCCTCGATGCCGTGCAGCTCGACGTCGTCGACGAACTGGTTGGTCTCGGCGCCGCCGTCCGGCGACTGCGCGGCGAGCCCGATCACGAGCGCGACCGCGTCGATCACCTGCGTGCAGTCCTTGCCTTCGACGGTGCGCTCGACCACCTGCCCGTTCGCGCCGAGGTGCAGCTCTGCGTGATACGTGCCGTCGTCCTTCGCCGCGACGTCGACGATCGCGAACGGCGCCGCGCCGAGATCGTGCTGCAGATATCCGCCGACGCGACGCCGCAGCTCCGCGCCGTCGCCGCACTCGGTGGGCGCGTGCCACGTCACCGCGGTCTCGGGCACCTCGTACGGCTGCGCGCCCGCGCGCGCGGCGAGCACGCAGAGGATCAGCAACGCCGCGTCGATCCCAGCCGGCGCTCGGGGTGCTGCCCCGCGTCCTCGCGCTCGCGCTTCGCGCGATGCGCTCGGCTCGGCCTTCGGCCTCGGCGCTGCCCCTCTTCGCGACGGCATCAGTCGGGCACGCGAACGGTGAGCACCGGGATCGGGCTCGTGCGCACGACCCGCTCGGTGACGCTGCCGGTGACGAGGTGCTTGAGGCCGGTGCGCCCGTGCGTCCCCATCGCGATCAGATCCGCCTTCTCCTCGGCGGCGACGCGCAGGATCTCGTCGACGGGCCGGCCGATCGCGATCGTCGTCGCGACCGTGACGCCGTCCTTCTCGAGCCGCGCGGCGAGATCGTTCAGGTGCTCGCTCGCCTGCGACGTCGCGTACTCGCGCATGCTGATCGGCGCGCCGCCCGGCTCCGGCACGATCGCGGTCTCCGATCCGATTCCGCTCGGCAGCTCCGCGACGTGCAGCAGGATCAGGCGCGCGCCGAATCGCTTCGCGACATCGCGCGCCATCGCGGCCGCGTGGTTCGCGGAGGACGAGAAGTCGTGCGGGACCAGGATCGTCTTCCAGGGCATGCGCGGATACTACCGCGCCGTTCCATCGTCGTCCGTCGCGCGCGCGCGGTTGATCGGGAGGTGCAACACGCGCGACGCCGGCAGCCGTCCGCCGTCGAGGTTGATCTGCACGCTCGGCCACAACAGGCGCGGCGCCGACAGCGTCGCGTCGCGCTCCCGGCGGAACGCCACGTACGCGTCGCGCGCCGTGGTCGCCGACAGCTGCACGTTCGACGCCTTCGAACGCCCGATCGTCGTCGACGTGACGAGCGCGCGCCCGCCGGGCTGGTAGTCGTGCGCGGGGAACACGCGCGTCTCGTCGGGCAGCGCGTAGAGCCGCCGGATCGAGTCGTAGAGATCGGGCGGCGAGCCGCGCGGGAAGTCGCAGCGCCCGGTGCCGTAGTCGTCGGCGAACAGCGCGTCGCCGGTGAAGATCGCGTCGCCCGCGTGATAGGTCACGCACGCGGGCGTGTGGCCCGGCGTCGCGATGACCTCGACGCGCAGCGCGCCCGCTTCGATCACGTCGCCGTCGGCGAGCAGGCGATCGAACTGGCTGCCGTCGATCGCGAAGTCGAGCTGATAGATGTCCTTGAAGACCGCCTGCACCTCGACGATGCGCGCGCCGATCGCGGTCTTCGCGCCGAGGTGCCGCGCGACCCACGCGCCACCCGAGAGGTGATCCGCGTGCGGGTGCGTCTCGAGCGCCCAGTGCACCGCGAGCCCCTGCCCGCGCACGTACGCCGCGAGCTGCTCGAGCGAGCTCGTCGAGGTCTGGCTCGCGGCGGGATCGTAGTCGAGCACCGCGTCGATCACGACGGCGTCGCGCCCCTCGGAGACGACGTGCGTCAGCGTCTGGGTGACGGGCTCGAAGAAGGTCTCGACGTGCACGGCAGCATGATAGAGCCGCGCGACCCGGAAAGGATTCAGCCGGGACGCTTCCCGGCGATCGCCATGCCCGCGATCATCGCGGCGACGAACACGATCGCCGGCAGCGCGCCCGCCGCCGCGCTGACCAGCGCCGGCCCCGGGCAATAGCCCGCGAGCCCCCAGCCGACGCCGAACACCGCGGCGCCGGCGAGCAGCGAGCCATCGACGTAACGGGTGGTCGGTAGGTGCAGCGCCTCGCCGCCGAGCGTGCGCGCGCGCCGCGCGATCACGCGATACGCGATCGCGAACACGCCGATCGCGCCGATCATCACGAGCGCGAGGCTCGGATCCCACGCGCCGCCGACGTCGAGGAACGCGGCGATCCTCGACGGGTTCGTCATGCCGCTCAGCACGAGGCCGAGCCCGAAGATCGCGCCGGCCACGAACGCGGGCGCGCGCTTCACGACCAACCTCCGGCGAGCCGCACGATCGCGACCGTCGCCGCGCCGGTGAGCATGAAGGTGATCACCGCGACGATGCTGCGCGGGCTGAGCCGCGCGACGCCGCAGACCCCGTGTCCGCTCGTGCAGCCGTTGGCGGCGCGCGTGCCCCAGCCGACGAGCACGCCGGCGACCGCGATCACCGGCAGGGGCGCGATCCGCGCACCGAGCGCCGAGGGCGCGATCTCCGCCGCGATCACGCCGACGGCGACCAGCCCCGCGACGAACGCGAGCCGGAAGCCGCGCCCGTCGCCGCCGAAGACGAGGCGGCCGAGCACGCCGCTGATCCCGGCGATGCGGCCGTCGAACGCGAGCGCGATCGACGCGGAGAGGCCGATCAAGAAGCCGCCGATCAGCGGAGTCACAACGGACATGCGGCCAAGATAGCGGATCGGCGGACAAACGTCCACGATAACGGAATTCAAGGCGCCGGTGGTAAGCCCCACGCCGCCGCCCGCGTCGAATACTCGCCGCGCGGGAGGAGCACGTACGCGGGGTGCTTCGCGGGATCGATCCACGCGAGCATCGCCTCGATGTCGGGTTGCGGCATCGCGGTGCAGCCCGCGGTCGTGCTCGCCGGTCCGCCCCACACGTGGAAGAAGATGCAGCTGCCGCCGCCGGGCGTCGCGCCCGGGTTGTGCGCGATCTCGATCACCCAGGTGTAGAGCGCGTCGGGGCGATGCATGTTCTCGGCGCTCGACCAATCGACCGCGAGCCCGGTCGAGTCGAGCACGTGGTTGTAGTGCGACGACGATCCGTCGTCGACGCAGCGCCACGCCTCGCCGAGCGCGTGGTACGGCAGCTTCGCGCCGGCGACGGTCGCGCCCGCAGATCCGTACGAAGCGACGATCGCGAACGCGCCCGCCGGCGATCGTCCGTCGCCTTCTTGCTTGGTCGGGCCGCTCGCAGCTTTCGGCGCGCCGTCACCGTGCAGCCCGCGCCCCCAGGCCGCGCCGTTGCGGCCGATCACCGCGGCCCACGGCGCGCCGACCGCGCGCCACGCGCCGTGCTCGTCGCGCTCGAAGCGCGCGAGCGTCGCCGCGGTGTCGTCCCATCCGCCGATCACGCCGACGACGAGCTGCCCTGCTCCGTCGAGCGGCTTGGCCGCTTCCGGCGCGACCGTCGCGTGCCCGCACGCGGCGACCGCGACCGCGATCAGCGACGCGAATCTCAGACGCTCATCTCCAACATGCGCTGGATCGGCCGCAGCGCGCGCGCGCGCACCGGCTCCGGCACGTCGACCCGCGGCTCGAGATCGCGCAGCGCGAGGTACAGCTTCTCGAGCGTGTTGAGGCGCATGAACGGGCACGTGTTGCACGAGCAGCTCTCGTCGTCGGGCGGCGCCGCGTACAACGTCTTGCCCGGCGCCTCCTGTTCCATCTTGTGCAGGATGCCGACCTCGGTCGCGACGATGAACTCCTGCTTCGGGCTCTTCTTCACGTGATCGATCAAGCCCGACGTCGACGCGATCTTCGCCGCGTGACGCAGGATGCCGTCGTGGCACTCGGGGTGCGCGATGACCTCCGCGCCCGGATGCGTCGCCATCAGCTCGATCAAGCGGCGCTCGCTGAACGACTCGTGCACGATGCAGGTGCCCTGCCACAGCACGAGATCCGGACGCTGCGCTTCCTTCGCGACGAACGCGCCGAGGAACTTGTCGGGCGCGAACACGACCTTCTCGCCGGCGAGCGCCTTCACGATCTTCACCGCGTTGGAGCTCGTGCAGATGATGTCCGAGAGCGCCTTCACCTCGGCGCTGCAGTTGATGTAGCTGACGACCGTGTGGCCCGGATACTTCTCGAGCCACTTCGCGAACGCCGGCGCCGGGCAGCCGTCGGCGAGCGAGCATCCCGCCTTCAGATCCGGCACCACGACGATCTTCGACGGGTTCAAGATCTTCGCGGTCTCCGCCATGAAGTGCACGCCGCAGAACGCGATGACGTCGGCCTGCGTCTTCGCCGCCGCTTGCGACAGCTGCAGCGAATCTCCGACGAAGTCGGCGAGGTCCTGCAGCTCCGACTCCTGGTAGTAGTGCGCGAGGATCACCGCGTTGCGCTCTTTGCGCAGCCGCCCGATCTCGCGCTCGAGCTCGTCGGGCGTCATGCCCAACTCCGGCGCGCCCGGATCAGGCGCTGGCAACCCCGCGATCGGAAGCCGAACGGATCGCTCCATTGCCAGCTCATACCATCTTCGCGCTGTTGCCGCACCGCAACCCGCGCGTTCGAGGCGTATCGTGATCATCGTGGCCGCGGGGAAGGACGACGCGACGGCGCCGACGCTGGCGAACGACGCCACGCTGCCCTCCGATGCGAGCGGCGCCCCCGCGATCCCATCGGATGCCGGAGCGCTCGCGACCGTCGCGGCGACCACGTACACGATCCTCGGCGAGCACGGACGCGGCGGGCTCGGCCGCATCCTGCGCGCGCGCGACGAGCGCACCGGCCGCGTGGTCGCGATCAAGGAAGTGCTCGCCGGTCACGACGAAGCGGCCGCGCGCTTCGTGCGCGAGGCGATCGTCACCGCGAACCTGCAGCATCCGGCGATCGTCCCCGTCTACGAAGTCGGCCGCTGGCCGAACGGACAGCCGTTCTACGCGATGAAGCTCGTCGCCGGGCGCACGCTCTCGGCGGCGATCACCGACGCCGCGGATCGCGTGAGCCTCTTGCCGCACGTGGCCGCGGTCGCCGACGCGCTCGCGTACGCGCACGAGGCCGGCGTGATCCACCGCGACCTCAAGCCGTCGAACGTGCTCGTCGGAGCTTTCGGCGAGACCGTCGTGATCGACTGGGGGCTCGCCAAGCGCACCAACGACGACCACGAGATCCCGCTGCCCGAGATCGCGAGCGGCGAGACGATCAGCGGATCGGTGATGGGCACGCCCGCGTACATGCCGCCCGAGCAAGCGATCGGCGGCGCCGTCGACGCGCGCTCCGACGTCTACGCGATCGGCGCGATGCTCTATCACCTGCTCGCGGGCGCGCCGCCGTACGCCGATTCGAAAGACGGCGGCGAGGTGATCACGCGCGTCCGCACCGGCAAGCCGCCGGCGCCGCTGCCCGCCGACGTCGCGCCCGATCTGCGCGCGATCGTCGCGAAGGCGATGTCGCGCGCGCCCGAGCTGCGCTATCCGAGCGCCGCCGAGCTCGCGCGCGATCTGCGCGCGTTCATGACCGGCGGGCTGGTCGCCGCGCACCGCTACACGACGCGCCAGCGCCTCGCGCGTTGGATCCGAAAGCATCGCGCGCCGGTCGCGGTCGCCGCCCTCGCAACGATCGCGCTCGGCGTCTTCGGCGCGTACTCGATCCGCCGGATCGTCCGCGAGCGCGACGGCGCCGAGACCGCGCAGCACGAATCGACGGATCGCCTCGCACGCAGCTACGAGGATCGCGCGCGCGTCGAGCTGCTCGCCGAACACCCGCAGCGCGCGCTGCCGCTGGTCGTGGAGGCGATGAAGCTCGGCCGCGACACGCAGACCCTGCGCTTCCTCGGCGCGCGCGCGCGCGAGGCGCTGCTGCCGATCGCGACCGCGCACGACGTCCCGGTCGCGGCGGCGGTGTTCGCGTCGCAGGGCCACGACATCTTGATCGTGCACGACGGCGGCGTCATGCGGTGGGACTCGGATCGCGATCGCGTGGTCTGGAACGTCGCGCTCGCCGGCGCGCAGGGCATGTCGATGCCCGCCGACGAGCGCGAGCCGCTGCTCGTCAGCGCGCCGAAGAAGATCCTGATGATCGATCAGCCGAGCGGGCGCGTGCTCGGCGAGCTGCCGTGGTCGGCCGACGTCGCCGCGCGCGAGCCGATGTTCGCCCACGGCTTGGTCCTCGCCAACGACGGCGGCGGCCGCGCGTTCGTGTGGGACGCGTCCACGCACGCGCTCGTGCGCACGATCGAGACCGGCGGCAGCATCGACGGCGGCGCGATCTCTCCCGACGGCAAGCGCGTCGCGGTCGCGTCGATCGACATGCAGCCGCAGGTCGCGACCAAGCTCTACGATCTCGCGAGCGGCGCGGTGATCGCAGAGCTGTGCCCCGCGACCGCGCCCTGCCGGGTCACGCGCTACCTCGACGACGGCCGCCTGGTGATCGCGCGCGACGCCGCACACCCGACGCCGGAGGGATGGCTCGCGGTCGACGACGGCGACGGCAACCGCGTGTGGGAGGCGACCACGCGCGGCGCGGTCCGCGCGATCAAGGTCAACCACGATCAGATCGTCGTCGGCACCGAGACCGGCATGATCGAGGCGTTCGATCCGTCGAACGGCAAGGTCGTGTGGCAACGGCAGACGCGCGCGCCGTTCGACAGCCTGCAGATCGACGACACCGTGATCATCGGGATCGATTCGCACGCGGGCGTCACGCTGCTCGCGCGCGACGGCGCCGCCGAGCTCGCGACCTACGCGATCGATCTCACGTCGGCGGAGCCGATCTTCTCGCGCGACGGCACGCGCGTCGCGATCGTCGACTTCCAGCACGGCGTGAGGGTCGCGCGGCTCGAGCGGGCGATCGACTTTCTCACCGATCCGCCCCGGGTGCCGGCCCTGCGCGCCGGCTTCACGCCCGACGGTGCGCGCCTGTTCGTCGGCAACTCCGCCGGCGCGCTGACGACCTACACGGTCGCGACCGGCGCGGTCGAGCGCCGCACGCAGGCGCACGTCGGCCACACGATCTCCGCGCTCGACGTCGATCGCGCCGGCGCGCGCGTCGTCACGGGCAGCCCCGATCAGCACGCGCGGATCTGGGACGTCGCGACCGGCGCGCAACGGATCGACGTCGATCACGGCGCGACCGTCCGCGTCGCGCGCCTCTCGCCCGACGGCGCGCGCCTGTTGACCGCGGGCCGCGACGGCGCGGTCCGCCGCTGGGACGCGACCACCGGCGCCGCGATCGGCGCGCCGCTGACCTTGCCGTCGGTGCTCGTCGACGCCGCCTGGTCGCCCGACGGCGCACGCATCGCGGCGCTCGATCAAGACGGCTACGCGGCGATCTGGGACGCCGCGACCGGCGCGCTCGAGCGGAAGATCGACGGCGGCGAGTTCGGCATCGGCTCGTCGCTCGCGTGGTCGCCCGACGGGCGGCACCTCGCGATCGCGCGTCACGACCCGAGTCCGATCCTGATCGGCGCCGCCGGCGAGCACGACGTGCCGCTCGCGGCCGAGGACGGCGGCGAGCTGCAAGGGCTCGAGGCCGCCTTCGATCATCACGGCCACGTCGCGATCACCGCCGACGACGGCCGCGTGCGCATCTGGGACGTTGCGACCGGGGCGCGGGCGCTGACGCTCGAGACCAGCGCGGTCACCTGGTACCTGGCGTGGAGCCCGGACGATCAGATGATCGTCACCGGCGATCGCGACGGGCTCGTGCGGATCTGGGATGCGTCGACCGGCGTCGAGCTGGCGTCGCGGCGAGCGCCCGGCGAGGTGCTCGGGGTCCGCTTCTCCCCGAACGGCGACGCGGTCGCGGTGACCTCGCGCGATGGCGGCCTGCTCTGGCGCATCCCGTCGTGGCACGGCGATCTCGACGCGTTGAGTCGGCTCGCCGCGTGTGCGTCGGGTTGGCACGTCCGCGGCGACGTGCTCGTCTGGATCCGGACCGTCGCCCGCTGCGATTGACGCCCAGCCCTGGGCTGATATGGTCCGGGCGACCAGCGATTTGCACATAGCTGGGGGAGCCCGACCGTTGGGCTGAGAGGCACGCTCCTGCGTGCGACCCCTTGAACCTGATCCGGGTAATGCCGGCGAAGGAAAGCGAGGCGACATGAGTGACGCGAAGTTTCGGCTGCCGACTGTTGAGGATCCCGTCGCAGGGTTGGCTCCGGTCCAGGGTTTCCCGTCGAGCGAGAAGGTCTACGTCGAGCAAGACGGCGTCCGCGTGCCGTTCCGGCGCGTGCACCTGACCGGCGGCGAGCCGTCGTTCGACGTCTACGACACCAGCGGGCCGAGCAACGCCGATCTGCATCGCGGGCTGCCCAAGCTGCGCAAGGCGTGGATCGACGCGCGCCTCCGCGACGGCGACACCGGCAACCGCACCCAGATGCACTACGCGCGGCGCGGGATCATCACGCCGGAGATGCGCTTCGTCGCGATCCGCGAGGGCATGACGCCCGAATTCGTGCGCGACGAGATCGCCGCGGGCCGCGCGATCCTCCCCGCCAACATCAATCACCCGGAGTCCGAGCCGATGATCATCGGCAAGAACTTCCTGGTGAAGGTCAACGCGAACTTCGGCAACTCGGCCGTGTCGTCGAAGATCGCCGACGAGGTCGAGAAGCTGCGCTGGTCGATCAAGTGGGGCGCCGACACGGTGATGGATCTCTCCACCGGCGATCAGATCCACGAGACGCGCGAATGGATCGTGCGCAACTCGCCGGTGCCGGTCGGCACGGTGCCGATCTATCAGTGCCTCGAGAAGGTCAAGGGCGACGTCGAGAAGCTGAACCTCGAGATGTTCATCGAGACGCTGATCGAGCAGGCCGAGCAAGGCGTCGACTACTTCACGATCCACGCCGGCGTCCGGTTGCCGTACATCCCGTACACCGCGAACCGCGTCACCGGCATCGTGTCGCGCGGCGGCTCGATCCTCGCCAAGTGGTGCCTCATCCACCACAAGGAGAACTTCCTCTACACGGGGTTCGAGCAGATCTGCGAGGTCATGAAGAAGTACGACGTCGCGTTCTCGCTCGGCGACGGTCTCCGCCCCGGCTCGATCGCCGACGCCAACGACCGCGCGCAGTTCGCGGAGCTCGAGACGCTCGGCGAGCTCACGCAGATCGCGTGGAAGCACGACGTGCAGACGATGATCGAGGGCCCCGGCCACGTGCCGATGCACAAGATCAAGGAGAACGTCGACCTGCAGCAGAAGGTCTGCCACGAGGCGCCGTTCTACACGCTCGGGCCCCTCACGACCGACATCGCGCCCGGCTACGATCACATCACGAGCGCGATCGGCGCCGCGTTCATCGGCTGGTTCGGCACCGCGATGCTCTGCTACGTGACGCCGAAGGAGCACCTCGGCCTGCCCGACAAGCAGGACGTGAAGGACGGCGTGATCGCGTACAAGATCGCCGCGCACGCCGCCGATCTCGCGAAGGGTCACCCGGGCGCGCAGAAGCGCGACGACGCGCTGTCGAAGGCGCGCTTCGAGTTCCGCTGGCAGGATCAGTTCAACCTGTCGCTCGATCCGGAGACCGCGCGCGACTTCCACGACGAGACGCTGCCCGCGCCCGCCGCCAAGGGCGCGCACTTCTGCTCGATGTGCGGCCCGAAGTTCTGCTCGATGAAGATCACGCAGGACGTCCGCGACTACGCCGCCTCGCAAGCCGACGTCGACGCCGGCATGGCGGCGAAGGCCGAGGAGTTCAAGCAGGTCGGCGACTTCTACGTGCGCTGATCGATCGGCCGCTGATCGATCGGTGCACAGTGGACCGTTGGTCCATCGGATCGCGCGCGCTGGTCCAACCACGCGCCGCGATCTGCGCGGGATGACTCGCGCGTCGTGTGGCGCAGCGCTTGCTCGACGCGGCGCGCATGAAGGCGTGCCTTGCTTTGATCCTGTTCGCGGCCGCGTGCGCGGTGCCCGCGCCGGTCGTCCGCTACGAAGCCGCGAACGACCAGGTGCGCGAGCCCGCGGCGACCGCGCCGTCGTCGGTCCGCGTGATGACCAAGGACGAGCTGCCCGAGGGCTTCACGCTCGATCGCATGAGCCTCTCCGCGGATCCGGGGATCCCGTCGCTCGACGCGCCCCACGTCGTACTCGGTGAAGTTCGGATCCGGCTCAACACGCGGCAGCCGCGCGCGATGTGGCTGCAGGCGATGCAGGTCGAGGCGGCGAAGCACGGCGCGAACGCGGTCGTCGTCCTCGACGAGACCGGCGACGATTGTTACTCGAACGACGACTACAAGTGCCGGCTCGGCGTCGCCGTGCACCTGAGCGACGCGCCGCCCGACAAGCTCGCGCCCGCCGCCGACGTGCTCGCGTCGTGGCTCGCCGAGCACAAGGACAAGGGCGCGGCGACCGGCGCGCCGCACGAGCTCGATCTCGCCGCGCCGAAGCGGATCACCTTCACGCCGAAACGCGGCGAGTGCACGACCGTCGTGCTCGCGCTCGACGCCGACGCGCACGTCGCGCGCCACGGGACCTGGTCGGGCGTGACCCTCGACGCGGTCAGCGCCGCCGATCACGTGCACCGCGAGAACTTCGGCGGCGACAACTGGGGCCTGCGCGACCGCGCGCTGTCGGTGAACGCCGGCTGCGCGCAGGATTCGTCGACGGTGACCGTCTCGGTCTACGCGGGCAACGAGGGCACGCCCGCCGGCCGCGGCCACGCGATCGTGCAACTGCTCCAGCGCAAGGTCGACGACGCGACGCTCGCGCAGATGGCGCAGGACGAAGCCGACGAGATGGAGCAGGCCGACGACGAGCACGCGCGCCTGAACCAGGAGGCGTGCGACCGCTGCATCGACGAGTGGAAGCTGTGCGTGCGGCTCGATCCCGCGGTCGAGCGCGACGAGTGCCCCAACTTCGATCACTGCGTCGAGCGCGCCTACGGCAACCCGCAGGAGTGCCGATGAAGATCGCGACGTGCGTCTTGGCGCTCGCGGGCTGCGCGTCGAACCTCGCCGAGGGCACGCGCGCGACCGGCGAAGCGCTCTCGGTCGACGATCTCGGCGGGCTGCGCCAAGGCCGCGCGCCCATCGACGAACAGGACTTCTATCGCATCGCGGGCGATCGCGAGGCCGAGGACGAGATCGCCGCGTATCGGAATCACGGCGTCGTCGAGAATCGGATCGGGCTCGTGCTCGCGCTGATCGGCACGGCGGCGATCGTGTCGTTCGCGACCGACGAGGAGCACCGCGACCTGTCGGTGCCGCTCATGCTGACGCTGCCGATCGGCGGGATCACCGCCTTCATCGGCAGCGATCGCACGAGCAAGGAGAACCTCGAAGGCTTCGCCCGCGCGAACGAGGCCGCCGATCGCTACAACGCGCACCTGTCGACGATGGGAGCCGCGCCGTGAAGGCGATCGCGATCGCCGCGCTCGTCGTCGGCGGCTGCGCGTGGCTGAGCAGCGAGGCGAGCTACGATCGCAAGGTGCGCGCGTTCGAGCGCGAGGCGCCCGATCGCGAGGCGCTCGCGCGCGGCGACACCGCGTCGACCGAGCGCGTGCTCGGTTGGATGTCCGATTGGCAGACGAAGATCGGCGATGATCACGACGTCGCCCCGGTGCCGCGCCAACGACTGATCGATCGGCTCGACGCCGCGGCGCGCCGGTTCAAGCTCGAGGCCGCGAAGGTCGCCGCGCCCGAGATCGCGTTCGCGCTCGCGCGGCCGCTGCTCACCGACGACGATCGCGCGGCGCTGCCCGTGATCCGGCGCGCGACCGACGGCGTCGCCGCCGAGCGCCAGCAGGAGCTCGCGCGGACCGGCAGCTACTTCCACGCGCGCGCCGCCGCGTGGGTCACCACCGACGAGCGCATGTGGATGTACGAGGGCGACGTCGCGACGTACGAGAAGCAGGAGCTGCGCGATCAACCGGCGAGCTGCGTCTTCGCGACGGCGCCGTTCGGACCGGAGGGCACGCGCAACGAAGCGCTCGTGTACCGCGTGACCAAGCGCGACGCGCAGATCTACGCGCGCTGCTATCTCCATCCCGAGCCGAACAGCCTGCCGGTCGGACGCCTCTCGATCGACGCGCCGATCATCGAGGGCGATCACCCGCACGTCGACTTCGTGATCGATCCCGAGGCGCTGCCGCGCGATCGCGCGTTCGGCGATCTCGACGTCGAGATCCGCTACACCTACGACGGCACGGTGCAGACGCTGTCGCGCTCGAAGCTGTTCTGGGACCGCGACGGCGAACGCTAGCCCCGACCCCGTTCGTCCTGAGCGTAGCGCTCGCTCGAAGAGCGAGCGCGGAGTCGAAGGACGTAGGCGCTAG